>MTNI01000126.1 GCA_002011415.1 Candidatus Acetothermia bacterium JdFR-47 | reverse complement strand
AGGTGGCGGTCGGCGCGGCTGGGGAAGCTGCACCTCGTCTCCGGGGCGGTGATGTTCCTCCTCGGGGCGGGGATGATCATCGCCCTGGAGCTCGGGTACATCTAGAGAGCGAAGTCCGCACCCAGGTAGGCCAGGCGAGCCCGCTCATCGGCGGCGATCTCCTCCGGCGTCCCCGCGATGAGGAGCTTGCCGGTGTGGATGAGATAGGCCCGGTCCGTGATCTTGAGGGTATCGCGCACGTTGTGGTCGCAGATCGCGATCCCGATCCCGCTTTCTGCGAACCGGCGCGCTAGGGCCGAGAGCTCGGCCACCGTGAGGGGGTCGACCCCAGAGAAGGGCTCGTCCAGGAGCAGGAAGGTTGGCTTGGCCACCAAGGTCCGGGCGAGCTCCACCTTGCGCCGTTCGCCCGCCGAAAGCAGCGCCACCGGCCGCCTGCGGAGCTCCGTGAGGCCGAGCTCGGCGAGGAGGGTGTCCACCTCCCTGTTCCAACGCGCCCCCAACCCCTCCAGGGCGAGCCTGAGGTTTCCCTCCACCGTGGTCCTGAGGAACACCGATGGTTCTTGAGGCAAGTAGTGGATCCCCATCCTGGCTCGGCGAAAGAAAGGAAGGTGGGTCACGTCCCGTCCGTCCAGCCGCACCGTCCCAGCGTTCGGGGCCAGGAACCCGACCAGGAGGTGGAACGTGGTGGTCTTTCCGGCTCCGTTTGGGCCCAGGAGACCCGTCACCTCTCCGGAACGAAAGACGAGGGAGAGGCTGTCTACCGCCCGGTGACGCCCAAACCTCTTGACCAGGCCCTGTCCCTCAAGGACGTGGGACAACGTGCGCCCCCATGAGTTCCACCCGGCCCTCATCGGTCCAGAGCCGGAGCCGGTCGCTTTCGATCTCGAACCCGTGCCCCACGAGACGGGCCTCTTTCCCGAAGAGGACGCCTGTGTCGAGCGTGTAAGTGGCTGCGGCCAGCTCCACCTCCCATCCGCCTGTGGTCGCCCGCACGCCTTGCAGCTCGACGACCTTTCCCTCGGTCCAGGAGGCAGACGCGGCCCGGAGCACGAGGTCTTCCCCCCTCGCCTCCAGCTCGATAAGAGTCAACCCCTCATCCCATATTGCCCTCTCGCAGGCCAGCGAGATCCCGGAGGCCTCCCCGGTGACGTCGCCGGAGAGCTCCCACCTACGGCCCCGCTTGTCCGCGGAGAGGCTGGGGGCCTGGAGGACGAACTCCTCCTTCCCTTCCCAGTACAAGCGGACCTCCACCTTCTCCCCTTGCCAACCGTCCTCGGTGCGCACCAGGCGCTCCAGGCTTACCTCCCACCGGGGCCTGCCAGCGGGATCGTACACGGTGAGCCAGGGGGCGGAGAGCTCCACCTCCTGGGCCAAGGCGGAAAACGCGACTAGGAGGAGCAGGAGAGGCATGCCTGTATGAATCCTAAGAACAGGGGATGTGGGCGCAAAGGGCGGGAGGTGAACTCAGGGTGGAATTGTACCCCCACGTACCACGGGTGGTCCGGGATCTCCATGATCTCCACCAGGCGCCCGTCCGGGGACCGGCCCGTGGCCGACATCCCTGCCTCCTCGAACCGGGGGAGGAACTCCGGGTTGAACTCGTACCGGTGCCGGTGCCGCTCGTGGATGAGCTCCCGCCCGTAGAGCTTGCGCACGAGGCTCCCCGGTGAGAGCACCGCCGGGTAGGCGCCGAGCCTCATCGTTCCCCCCTTGGCTTCGATTTCCCCTTGGCCGGGCAGGAGGTCGATCACGGGATACGGGGTCCTGGGGTCGAACTCGGTGGAGTTCGCTCCTTGGAGGCCCAGCACCTCCCGGGCGAAGGCGATCACGGCGACCTGCATGCCCAGGCAGATTCCGAAGTAGGGGACGTGGGCCCGGCGGGCATAGCTGGCCGCCTTGATCTTGCCCTCGATCCCCCGTTCCCCGAACCCGCCCGGCACCAGGATCCCGGACAACCCCCCCAGGACCTCCTCATTCTCCTCCACCTGGGCCGCTGGGATCCAACGGATCCCGACCTCGGTTTCCAGGGCCGCCCCGGCATGCCTGAGGGCCTCGATGATGGACATGTAGGCGTCGTGGAGCTCCACGTACTTGCCCACGATCCCTACCTCGACCCGGTGCCGGGGCCGACGGAGTCTGGCGACGAAATCCTCCCAAGGGGTGAGGTCTCCCTGCGGGGCGGCAATCCCAAGCTTCTGCAGGAGCTTTTCGTCCAGGCCTTCTTCCCTTAGCGCCAGTGGTACCTCGTAGATAGAAGGGAGGTCCCGCCCCTCGATGACGTGCTCCAGGGGCACGTCGCAGAACAGGGCGATCTTTTTTCGCAGGCCGTCGGGGAGAGGCGAAGGGCATCGGGCCACGACGAAGTCCGGTTGTATCCCCACCTCCCGCAGCTCCTTCACCGAGTGCTGGGTGGGCTTCGTTTTGAGCTCGCCGGTGGTGGAGAGGACTGGGACGTACGTCAAGTGTACGAAGCAGGTGTCCTCCCGGGGGAGCTCGTCCCTGAGTTGCCTCAGGGCCTCGAGATACGGCAGGCCCTCGATGTCGCCCACCGTCCCCCCCACCTCTACTATGGCNACCTCCGCCCCTGCGGCCTCCAGCACTCCTTTTATGAGCCGTTTGATCTCGTCGGTGACGTGGGGGACCACCTGCACGGTGTGGCCCAGGTAATCGCCGCGCCGCTCGCGCTGGATCACGTTCCAGTACACCTGGCCGGTGGTNAGGTANTTGGCGCGGGACAGGTCCTTGCCCACAAACCGTTCGTAGTGGCCGATGTCGAGGTCGGTCTCCAGGCCGTCGTGGGTGACAAACACCTCCCCGTGCTCATAGGGGTTCATGGTGCCCGCGTCCACGTTGAGGTAGGGATCGATCTTCTGCAGGGTCACCGGGATGCCTCGGGAGTGGAGAAGACAGCCCAGGGAGGAGGCTACCACCCCCTTCCCCAGGCCAGAAAGTACACCGCCGGTTACGAACACGAACTTTCCCAACACGAGCATTTTACCGCCCCTGCTACACTGTTCACAACTGGATTTTGCACTTGGCATCCGCTCCGGTATAATGCGCGCTAGGAGCGTGATGGGATGAAGATCTTCCTTGAGGTCTTGTTTTTCTTGGACTGCCTCGCNTTGATTGGGCTCATCCTGCTCCAGATGTCCGAGCACGCCACTTTGGGAGGCGCGTTCGGGGCGGGAATGTCCTCCACGGTGTTCGGCCGGGACGTATCGCGGGACCCCAAGAAGATCGCGACCGGGATACTTGGCGCGATCTTCCTTGGTCTGGGGCTTGTTCTCACCGTCCTGTGAAGGGGGCGTGGTGCCGCTAGTCGAAGTCAAGGACCTGAGGACATACTTTTACACCGAGGACGGGGTAGTCAAGGCCGTTGACGGAGTCGACTTCAAGATCGAGCCCGAGAGCACCCTGGGGGTGGTGGGGGAGTCCGGCTGCGGCAAGTCCGTGACCGCGCTCTCCATCATGGGGCTCGTGCCCATGCCCCCGGGTAAGATNGCGAGCGGGGAGATCCTTTTTTACCGCGATGGCCAGGCCATCGACCTCACTAAGCTCAACCCCAAAGGNAGGGAATACCGGTCGATCCGGGGCAAGGAGATCGCCATGATCTTCCAGGAGCCCATGACCTCCCTGAACCCGGTGTTCACCATCGGTTACCAGATCATGGAAGCNATCATGCTCCANCANAAGGTGTCCAAAAAGGAAGCGCGCAAGAAGGCCATCGAGATGCTTCGTCAGGTGGGGATCCCCTTGCCCGAGCAGCGGGTCGACGAGTACCCCCACCAGCTCTCGGGCGGGATGCGCCAGCGGGCCATGATCGCTATGGCGCTCTCATGTAACCCATCCCTGCTCATTGCCGACGAGCCTACCACCGCCCTGGACGTCACCATTCAGGCCCAGGTGCTGGACCTGATGCGTGACCTGCAGAAGCGCTTCCACACCGCCATCATGATGATCACCCACGATCTCGGGGTGGTGGCGGAGATGTGCGAGGAAGTGGTGGTCATGTACCTGGGGAAGGTGGTGGAGCACGCGCCGGTGCGGCCTCTATATCATGATCCCAAACACCCGTATACCCAGGGGCTCTTGCACTCGATCCCCTCCTTGGCCTCTAAGAAAAAGCGGCTTGAACCCATCAAGGGCGTGGTCCCGGATCCGCTGGACGCCCCGTCCGGATGCCCCTTCCACCCACGTTGTCCCCACGCCATGGAGGTCTGCACGCGGGAGATGCCCGCCTTGAAAGAGGTGGCCTCCGAGCATCAGGCCGCGTGCTGGCTGTACTGACACAGGGGGTGAACATGGCAACGAAAACGGCTATGAGAGAAGACGTCCTCCTCCTCGTCTCCGGCCTCAAGAAGTACTTCCCGGTCCGTCGGGGGGTGTTCCGCCGCATCGTCGGTTGGGTCAAGGCCGTGGACGACGTTGACATGTTCATCCCCGAGGGAGAGACGCTGGGGCTGGTGGGGGAGTCCGGCTGCGGCAAAACCACCACCGGCCGCACCATCCTCAGGCTCATCGAGCCCACAGCTGGAGAGATCCTATTCCGCTCCAGGCGCTCAACGAAGTGGTGGACGTGGCCAAGGTGGGGAAGAAGACCCTAAAGCTCCTCAGGCGTGAGATGCAGATCATCTTCCAGGACCCTTACTCCTCCCTGAACCCCCGTATGACAGTGGGGGACATCATCGGCGAGCCCCTGATCGTCCACCGGGTGGCCCGGGGGCGGGAGAAGGAGGAGCGGGTCAAGGAGCTCCTCCAAGCCGTGGGACTGAAGCCCGAGCACATGCGCCGCTACCCGCACGAGTTCTCCGGGGGACAGAGGCAGAGGATCGGAATCGCCCGGGCCCTGGCCCTNGACCCCCAGCTCATCGTGTGCGACGAGCCCGTGTCGGCCCTGGACGTGTCGATCCAGGCCCAGGTGCTGAACCTGCTTGAGGACCTGCAGGAGCAGTTCCACCTCACGTATCTTTTCATCGCCCACGACCTGTCGGTGGTGAAGCACATCTCCGACCGGGTGGCCGTGATGTACCTGGGGAAGATCGTGGAGCTGGCGGAGACGGAGGAGCTGTTCACCAAGCCCTTGCATCCTTACACCGAGGCGCTGCTTTCAGCTGTGCCCGTTCCCGACCCCGACTATGAGTCGGAGCGCATCATCCTGCAGGGGGACGTGCCCAGCCCGGTCAATCCGCCCTCCGGGTGCTACTTCCACCCCCGCTGCCCCTACGCCAAGCCCATCTGCTCCGAGGAGCCCCCCGAGTTCAAGGACTACGGCGGTCATCACTACGCGGCCTGCCACTTCGCCGGTTCGCTCTCGCTGCGGGGTGTAAAGATGCAGTGAAGGTCCTGATCGGGACCCGTAACCCCCATAAGCTAGCCGAGTGCCTCCGCATCCTGGGGGAGATCCCGGGAATCGAGTGGGTCACCTTCCGCGAGAGCCCCTTCCCGGAAGTGCCGGAGGAGGGGGAGAGCCTGGAGGAGAACGCGGCGAAAAAGGCCCAGGAGCTCGCCCGCTTGACAGGCCTTCCCACCCTGGCGGAGGACTCGGGGCTTGAGGTGGCCGCCCTGGGCGGGGCCCCTGGCGTGCGCTCAGCCAGGTTCGCTGGGGACCAGAAGGACTACCGGGCCAACAACGAAAAGCTCCTTTCCCTCCTATCTGGGGTGGAGGACCGCCGGGCCCGGTTCCGCACCGTGGCCGCCCTGGCCCTGCCGGACGGGCGCCTGTGGCTTAGGGAGGGGGGGTTGGAAGGGGAGATCGCCCGCGCCCTCCGCGGCACGGGGGGATTTGGCTATGATCCCCTGTTCATCCCGATCGGGGAGGCCCGCACCCTGGCCGAGATGAGCCCGGAGGAAAAGGACGCCATCTCCCACCGCCGGCGGGCCCTGGAGCGGATGCGCCCATTGCTTTTGGCTCTCGCTAGCGGAGGGATTCCGGAGGAGGGAGGCCCTCTGTGAACTTCTGGAGGAGATCCCTTTGCCTAGGAGAGAGGTCCTTGGGGATCACCACCTTGA
The DNA here is from genome assembly GCA_002011415.1 of Candidatus Acetothermia bacterium JdFR-47. GTDB lineage: Bacteria > Bipolaricaulota > Bipolaricaulia > Bipolaricaulales > Bipolaricaulaceae > JdFR-47. The sequence continues at coordinate 184 of MTNI01000126.1, read as the reverse complement.
GGCGCACGAGGAGGTCACCCCGGCGGCGGCCCTGGGGCATTCCCCTTCCAGGGAGGCGCAGCACCTCGTTCGGCGATGTCCCAGGTGCGATGGCAAGCTCTTCCTCTCCCTCCAGGGTGGGCACCCGCACCCTTCCCCCTAGAACGAGCTGGCCGTAGTGCACCGGCACCTCCACCTCCAGGTC
>MTNI01000144.1 GCA_002011415.1 Candidatus Acetothermia bacterium JdFR-47 | reverse complement strand
AGCCCTGCTTGCGGCCCGGGGCCTGGTGGTGTGGGGCCTTGATCTCTCGCAAAAGATGCTCGCCCTGGCCCGAGCCAAGGTTCCCGAAGCGGCATTCGTACGGGCCGATATCCTAGGCACCTGGCCCGAAGGGCTGCCCCAGTGCTTCGATCGTATAGTCTCGACTTACCTGTTCCACGAGTTCGACCTCGTCACCAAGGTGAACGTCCTGTGCCGGCTAGCCCGCGAGCACCTGGCTCAAGGCGGCCGCATCGTGATCGGGGACATCGTCTTCCCTTCTTTCCGAGCCCGCGACGTTGCCAAGGAGCGCTGGCACAAGCTATGGGACGAGGAAGAGCACTACTGGGTGGCGGAGGAGATGGTACCGGCCCTCGAGCGTGCGGGATTTCGGGTTTCGTATCGCCAGGTCTCAAGCTGTGGTGGGGGGTTCGTGCTCAAGCCCCTCTTTCCGTAAGTCCATCGGTTATGATTTAGGCCAGGATGAAGGTGTCGGTGAAGCTGTACTTCCCGTTCCGGCGCGAGCTTCCTGAGGGGCCGATCGAGCTCGAGCTCCCTGAGGGGACGGACGTAGGGGCCGCTGTGGCCGAGCTCGTCGAGCGGTACCCTCTGCTCCGGGACAAGCTGTACGATGCCCAGGGACGCCTCAAACGGCTTGTGTCCGCTCTGGTGAACGGGACTTCAATCCAGTTCCTGCAGGGGCTCTCCACTCGGCTTGCAGACGGGGACGAGCTTACCCTCCTTCCCCCGGTAGGTGGGGGCTAAAACAACAACTGGTGGGTGGTGCAGGACTCGAACCTGCGACCTCATGCACGTCAAGCATGCGCTCTTCCAACTGAGCTAACCACCCACTCTGTCCCAAAAAGCCTTGCGACTTTTTTGGGAGCCCTTTCCGGGCTGCTGGAGGCGGCGCCCGGATTCGAACCGGGGAATAAGGGATTTGCAGTCCCTCGCCTTGCCACTTGGCTACGCCGCCTGGCGCTTCATTATAGGTACGCCCTCGGCAGTGGTCAACGCGCCCAACTTGGGAGCAGATACCGGCTTGCGCGCTATCGACCGCGGGTGCCCCCTGGCGCTAGGATGAGAATGCCATGTCCTTCACGAGGGGTATGCGGCCTGTCGTCATCGGGGTACCACTGGTTTATCAGCGTAAAGATCCAAGCTGGGGGCCAGGAACCCAGGGACCGCGTACCTCCTCAGGTCATCCCAGAAGGAATCAAGATCGGGATACAGCATGACTGCGCTCTAGGTTTCCACTGTGCAAGGAGGCACGCCTTCAGGAAGCCAAAGGACGCATACCTCTTCGAAAACGCGCTCGGCGACAGCCGTCGGTTCGTCCGCCGCCGGTGTCCCCGTGGGAAGGAGCACATAGATATGGGCTGTAGAGAGCACTCGCCAGCCGATGGCAGTCCAGGAAAGGGAGGCCACTCCTAACACANTGAGGGTCCGTAAGGATTTTTTCCTTCGACGCCGCTGCNGAGAGGGTAAGGATTCAGCCTACTTGTGCCAAGTTTTAGCGCGCAGATTTGACGCTTAAAAGNAAATCATCCTATAGTGAGAAACAGGCCCCTCCTGAGAAACGGGTTAACGAGGGTGGGCGCAGTGAAAGCGAAGCCCTGTGTTTACGCGTGGGCCATAGCTTGGGCCCTTGCCACGGGCGGCCTGGCAATAGCTGCCTCTCCAGGGGATGTAGTNATAAACGAGGTTGCCTGGATGGGTACGGCAGCAAGCCCCTACGATGAATGGATAGAACTTTACAACACCACCGACCAGGACATCGACCTCACCGGTTGGACTCTCATCGCCACCGACGGGGCTCCCAACATCGTTTTGTCTGGCCTCATCCCCGCCCATGGCTACTTCCTTCTCGAGCGCTCCGACGAGGGCACCGTAAGCGACATCGCTGCCGACCAGATCTATACGGGCTCCTTGGATAACACTGGCGAGGCCTTGTTTCTGCGGGACCCGGCCGGCGCCCTCATCGACACCGCCAATGGCGACGGGGGTCCTTGGCCCGCCGGGGACAACACCACAAAGCGCACCATGGAGCGCATCGACCCCTTGGCGGCGGACTCCGATACGAACTGGGCCACAAACGATGGCCTCAAGCGCAACGGTCTCGACGCTGACGGCAATCCGATAGACGGCACCCCGAAGGCACAGAACTCCGTGACGAACTTCCTGCCCACGGCTGATTTCGCTTTTACCCCAGAGACCCCAACGACTTGGGATCCCGTTGAATTTCAAGATCTATCAAGCGACCTGGATGGAACTATCGTGGCCTGGTTGTGGGACTTTGGAGATGGCCAAACCTCGAGCGAACGCAACCCCACGCACAGGTATCAGTCTCCAGGGAGCTACGCGGTGACCCTCGAGGTGACGGACAACGGTGGTCGCTCGAGCTCCGTCACCAAGGTTGTCGAAGTGAGCTTGGGGCCAGGAGATGTCGATGGCAACGGGACGATTAACGTCCTGGACGTGCGACTATGCTACCAGATCGCCGTGGGGGCCATCGCTGGGACGCCGGAGCAACGGGAGCAGGCTGACGTTGACCAAGACGGCGACGTGGACGAGATCGACGCCCGGATCCTGGCCGAGTACGTGATCGGTTTGCAGGGGAATCCGCCGTGAGGGGCAGGTGAAGGATGAAGGTGCGTTTGGGACTCGTAGGGGTGCTGGCGGCGGGGCTGGCCCTGGCCATGAGCGGGTGCTTGGGCCAGTGGTTCCGCCCCCGGCCCACCCTGATCATCGGGGACCCAGTGATCTCGGGCGGTACGGGAACGGTTTTGATCTCCGTGGCGAACATGCCCGAGGGGGGTCTGGCCTCCATTGCAGTCGAAACCGACGGGATGACCTACGACCAGGCGAAGATCAAGGACGTCACCATCACCGGGAAAAGCGGGTTCGTGGTGCTGGCGAGCGAGTTCGACGACGCCACTGGGAAGGGGCGGTTTGTGCTCGCGAACCCCACCGGCGGGTGCGAGGGCGGCATGATCGCCCAACTCGACTTCGTGGTGCAGGGGGACGTGACCTCGGCTGACTTCGCGTTTGCCGAAGAACATATCGACCTGGGGAGCGCGGCCGATAGGTTGGTCACGGATTGGGAGCTTGCGGTTGGCACCCCGTACTACGCGAGGTGAAGAGGGATGAGGGCGACCCTAGCGGCGATGCTCGCTTTAGCCCTCACCTCCGTGCCCGCCTGGGGGACATGGTTTTCCGGCACCTGGGAGGGAGAGCTCACCCTCGTTCCCTCCCTGGAGTTCTCCTCCTTTCTCACCCTGAGCTACGCCTGGGGTGGCCTTGAGCTCCGGAGTGCCTCGGAGCTTCACCCCGTCGGGTTCATCTGGCAGGAGTTCGGGCTGGTCGGAGCCTGGCAGGGAATAGGGTTACAGGCGGACCTCCTGTTCGGGCCCTCCACCGTGGATTACCTCTACGGCCAGCTCATCCTGACCGCCCGCGTCGCCGGGCTTGAGGTCGAGCTATATACCGCGCAGCTTTCGGACGCTGTCCTGGGTGGTCCAGCCAAGGGGAGCGCGATCCGGGTGGCGGGAAACGTGGGGGGCATCGGGTTCGTGAACGTGCTGGAGCTGGGGGCGCGGATCGAGGACGAGGAATTCCCCGGGATCACCATCTACCATTCTGCCACCGGCCTCTCCCGGCACTACGTCACCAACCCCATGGTGGCCGGAGCTGGATCCACCGGGGACAAGCTCACCCTCACCGGGCTCTCCCTGTGCTGCGTGGAGGACGTCAAGGCGGTGTTCTACCTGGCAAAGACTGGCTTCAGCTACTTCAAGGTGGAGCTTTCCGGGATCGATTTTGAAATCTCGCCGGTCTTGACTTTTGACATCGAGGTCGTGTTCCAAGTACAAACCAAGTCCCTGGTCCTCACCCCGCGGGTGAACCTGGGAAAGCAGGGCTGCATAGATCTCTACGCCGCGGTGGTCACCGGCATGGCCCCGGGGGAGCTTTCCGGGCTCGAGGTTTACGGCCTGGGGTTTGGCTGTGAGCTGGGGGCGATGTCCTTAAAGGGGCTGGCGGTCCTCGATACCGGGAAGTATGCGATCACCACCGAGGAGTATGGCTCTGTGATCGAGGCCGTCTCCGAGGCAGTGGAGCAGGGGCATGAGTACTACCCAGACTACTGGGAGCTGATCTCCATTATGGTGGAGGGACCGGCCTGCTGTGGGGAAATCTATTCGTTTTTGGCAAATGCGTACTTCGAGGAAGGGCCCGGGAAACTGTTCGGCTGGGGGATGACCTATCTGAAGCTCGTGGTGCCACTTAGCTCCAAGGTCAAGCTCGCCGGGGAGATCAAGGTAACGGCCACAGGGCTAGAAAAGCTCGCCCTCGGTTTTTCTCTAAACTGGTGAAGCCGGCTCAGCTGAGCGAGCGGGGGTCGGTGATAACCCCGGTCACGGCGGTGGCCCCGGCCACGGCTGGGGAGGCGAGGTATACCTCCGCCTCGGGCGAGCCCATGCGGCCCTTAAAGTTGCGGTTGGAGGTGGACAGGCACACCTCTCCCGGCGCGAGCACTCCCTGGTGCGCCCCCAGGCACGGCCCGCACCCTGGGTTNAGGACCAGCGCTCCGGCCTCGGCAAATTTCTTGAGCAGGCCTTCTTCTGCGGCTTTGACCCACACCTCCCGGGAGGCGGGGAGCACCAGCATCCGCACCCCCTCGGCCACGGGGCGGCCGTCCATCACCTCCAGGGCCAGGCGCAGATCCTCCAGGCGCCCGTTGGTGCAGGTGCCGAGGAGCACCTGGTCCACGCGCTTCCCTGCCACATCCTCGATGGGGGCCACGTTATCCACCGTGTGGGGGCAGGCCACCTGCGGGGAGAGGTCAGAGAGGTCGAACCTGAAGACCTCCTCGTAATTCGCATCGGGGTCGGGATAGATGGGCTCGTAGTCGCCCTGGGCACGGTCTTTAAGGTACTCGAAGGTCACTTCGTCCGGGGCGATGTAGCCGTTCTTGGCGCCCATCTCGGCCGCCATGTTGGTGAGGACCAGGCGCTCGGAGATGGAGAGGTTCTCCACCAGGGGACCGGCGAACTCCACCGACCGGTACAGGGCCCCGTCGGCGCCGAGCTTTCCGATGAGGTATAGGATCACGTCCTTGGCGCACGCAAACTCGGGGAGGTGGCCTGAGAGCTCGATCCGGATGGTGGTAGGGACCTTAAGCCAGAGCTGCGATGTAGCCCATAGGGCGGCCATCTCAGAGCGGCCGATCCCAGCGGAAAACGCGCCCAGGGCCCCGTAGGTGGTGGTGTGGGAATCGGAGCCCAGAATCAGGTCTCCGGGGCGGGCCAGGCCCTCCTCCACCACCACTTGATGACAGATCCCCCGGCCCACATCGTAGAAGCGAATCCCCTGCTCGCGCACGAACTCCCGGATCTCCTTGTGGTTTTCGGCGTACTGGACCTGGGAAGGGGGCACCACGTGGTCCAGGATTACCACGAACCTTTGAGGCTCTTTGACTTTGGCTACCCCGAGCTTTTGGAATATGCGCCGGATGGCAGCGGCGTTATCGTGAGACATGCCCAGGTCCGGGGTCACCTCCACGATCTGCCCGGGCACGACTTCGGCCAGCCCTGCCTTCTCCGCTAAGATCTTTTCCGCGAAGGTCTTGCCCATGGCATTCACCCCTTGATCGTGTCAAAACATGTGAAGTCGGCGTGGTGAACGATCACGCCTTCCGGGGTGCGGGGGTAGGGATCTCCCTCCTTGGAGTGGACGGCGATGATGTGAAGCACCTCAGGAGGCACCCCCTCGGCGGCCGCAAGCGCCACCCCAGAGAACGGGTGCCGGAGCACTCTGCCCGCCGCTGACTTGTGGAACCCCCCGCCCTCTTCCTCCATCTCCACTAGCTTCCCCACGTCGTGGAGCAGGGCCCCGGCCAGGAGCACGTCCCGCTTCAAGGGCACCCGTCCGCCGAACACGTCCTTGAACACGTCGTACACCGCCCGGGCGATGCGGGTCACCGCCCGTACGTGGTCCGCGTAGGAGATGTCCGTCTTCTTTGCCAGGGTGAACGGCATCCGCGTCAGATCCTCCGGCTCCCAGCCGCCTTCTTTCAGGGCCCGGGCATAGGTACGGACCACCGCCTCTTTGAGCCCCTCGTCTTCGATCCAGTCCACTTCAGGGAGCACCATCAGGATTTCCTTGCTCATTGCCACCCCTCCACTTTACGCACCACGTCTATCACCGTG
>MTNI01000086.1 GCA_002011415.1 Candidatus Acetothermia bacterium JdFR-47 | reverse complement strand
CAAGCCAGACCGTGTGGAAGAGGAGGCACACAAATGCACACACGTCCTGGTCCCGCCATCACAGATCTGAAGCCCGGAGATCACCTTTGTTTGATCTACGATACAGAAAAGGAGCATCGGGCGGTGCTCACACCCTTCCTGCGCCAGGGGTTGGAACGGGGAGAGAAGGTGATCTACATCGCGGACACCCGCACCCCCGAGGCAGTGTTAAGCTATTTACACGATGATGGTCTAGCCCCCGAACCTTACCTGGACCGCGGCCAACTGGTGATTCTTACCTGCGATGATGCCTGTATGCGGGACGGCGTCTTTGACCCAGACGAGATGATCGCTCTCCTGCGGGCCGAGACTGAGAAAGCCCTTGCTGAGGGTTATCCCGCACTGCGCGTCACAGGTGAGATGAGCTGGGCACTGCGGGGACTGCCTGGCTCTGAGCGGCTCGTCGAGTACGAGGCCAAGCTGAACAAGTTCTTCCCCCGCAGCAAGTGCTTAGCCATTTGCCAGTATGACAGGCGCCGTTTCTCCCCAGAAATGCTGTTGAATGTACTTCGTACCCACCCAATTGCCATTATCGGCACCGAGGTCTATGAGAACCTTTACTACATCCCCCCGGCTGAACTCCTGCGTAGTGATCGTCCAGCAGTGGAGTTGCAGCGTTGGTTGAGGAACCTTGCTGAGCACAAGCAGGCCGAAGAGACACTACGCGAGAGTGAGGAGCGTTTTCGAACAATAACGGAAAAGTCATTAGCGGGGGTGTACATAATACAGGACGGCAAGTTTCGCTATGTCAATCCGGCGCTGGCAAAATTCTTTGGCTACAGACGCAAGGAACTCATAGGCAAGTTGGGACCCCTGGACCTGACCCACCCCGATGACCGCCCCCGGGTTGCGGAGCATATCCGTCTTCGTCTCGAGGGGGAAGCGAAATCGGCACATTACACATTTCGGGGGCTGCGCAAGGATGGCAGTGTCATCTACTGTGAGGTTTTGGGGCGCCATACTGTGTACCGGGGCCGCCCGGCTATCATCGGCACTTTGCTGGACATCACTGCTCGGTTTCAGGCTCAGGAGGAAAGGAGGCAGAGGTACGAGCAAGTGCTGCGGACCATCCGTGGGGTGGCTCAAGCCATCGCCACAGTGGTGGAGATCCGCGATCCTTACACTGCTGGTCACCAACGTCGGGTTAGCCAGCTCGCCGTGGCAATCGCTCGCGAGATGGGGCTTCCTCGCGAGCGGATCGAGGGGCTGCGCGTAGCGGCCCTCCTGCACGACATCGGCAAGGTTAGAGTGCCATCGGACATCTTGAACAAGCCAGGTTCTCTTGCGGGGCCCGAGCGGGCGATCATCCAGACTCACCCCGAGGAAGGCTACCGAATCCTCAAGGAAATCGACTTCCCCTGGCCGGTCGCTGAAATTGTGCTCCAGCATCACGAACGACTGGACGGCTCAGGCTATCCCCAGGGTTTAAAAGGAGAGGAAATCCTCCTCGAGGCGCGGATCCTCGCCGTGGCCGATGTGGTCGAGGCTATGTCTTGTCATCGTCCCTACCGGCCGGCCCTGGGCATAGACAAAGCACTCGAGGAAATATCAAAGAAAAAAGGCGTCCTTTATGATCCCAAGGTCGTGGATGCTTGCCTGGCACTCTTTGCTGAGCAGGGTTTTGCGTTCGAAAAAAAGGCGTAGGCAGCCATTTTCCTAGACCGGCTTTCTGAGCCACCCCCCCTGTGGCTTTGCACAAACACGCGCCGGTGGAAGCAGTGGTTGGTAGCCACAAGCTCCCTTAATATTGAAACCGTCATTTACCCCGACGACGAAGACGCAGATGAGTTCATAGGGCTTGCCATGTACCGTGCAAAAGGACGAGGCAAGGACAACCCTAGCGTTGCACTTCGGCTATGAACACCAAGGCTTGGGGGGATTATCCCGATGCCTTCCACCCGCCGGCTGGTTAAGCAGAACTGGGGTCTCATAGTTGCCATAATGGCCCTTCTGGTTCTCTTTGGCTCGCTCCTTTACTTCTTTTCCTCGCGAGCCTATGAGGCAGAAGTTGCCCAAGCGATTGAGCTGGAGAGGGAGGATCTTCAGCGTGTCAGTACCGCAATTCAGGGGTACTTCCATCACTTCACCAAGGATCTTGTCCTTTTGCTAAACCTGCCTGAGGTAGCGGAGTTCGTGGAAGAAGGCTTTTCCGCTGGTAATCCCGCTGTCCAGGTCGAGCAGCTTTTCGCCCGGTTCGCCGCCCCCCGACCGGAGTATTACCAGGTAAGGATCATCGCAGCCTCCGGCTGGGAGGTGGTGCGCGTTGATAGGAAAAAGGACAGGACCGTGTTGGTCGTGCCGCCCTCTGAACTTCAATACAAGGGCAACCGCTATTACTTCACCGAGGCGATGAGGCTCGGTAAAGGTGAAATCTACGTTTCTCCCCTCGATCTCAACATCGAGCAGGGGGTAGTGGAGGTTCCATATGTGCCTGTGCTCCGCCTGGCCTCGCCTCTTTTTGATTCCACAGGGAAAAAGAAGGGAATACTGATTCTGAACGTCTACGCGATGGAGCTTTTCACCCTGCTTTCCTCCGGGATGTTCATCCAAACGGAAGAGGGGTATCGGTTCGGTCTAAACTCCCAGGGGGAGATCGACTTTCGTGAGGATGCTCTGCCTTTGGAAGGGGAAAGCGGGATCATGCATTTGGAGGGGAGCAAACATGAATTGCTTCTCTACCAGGCGGTCGAGCTCCACCCCAGTCGACGGTTGGTGGTTGCGAAGAAAGTGGACCATGCACCCATGCATGCTTTGTACCTGAGGATGACCTTTGGGGTGATAGTAAGCTTCGCCATGGCGCTGGGCTTGGCCTCGGTCGCCACCGCGATTCACCTGAAAAGGGCCCGGAAGCTCGCTGATGTCCAGGAGGCTATGATCCATGCGCTCGCTCTCCTCGCCGAGGAGCGGGATCAGGAAACAGCTAACCACCTCGAACGTGTACGCCGCTACTCCGTCCTGTTGGCCCGGGAGCTCCGAAAGGATCCGCGGTATCGAGTGGTTATAACCGAGGAGTTCATCGCGGACCTCCTTCTGGCCGGACCGCTCCATGACATCGGGAAGGTTGGAATCCCCGACGCTGTTCTGCTGAAGCCGGGGCCGCTCACCGATGAGGAGTGGCGCGTCATGAAGAACCACGTGCGCATAGGAGCCCAGATCCTGGGTCGGGCGATCGAGAGGTATGGCCTCAAGGACCAGTACCTGATCATGGCGAGGAACATCTGCGCCTACCACCACGAGCGCTACGACGGAACCGGCTATCTTGACGGGCTGAAGGGGGAGGAAATCCCCCTCGAGGCGCGGATCTTCGCCTTGGCAGACGCCTACGATGCAATTCGCTCAAAGCGCCCCTATAAGGGACCTCTTTCACACGAGGAGGCGGTAAAGAGGATCAAAGATGCGGCCGGTCGGCACTTCGACCCCCAGGTGGTAGAGGCTTTTCTACGCTGCGAAGAGGAATTCCGCCGAATCAGCGAATCCTTTGCGGATTGAAAAGAGGGAAAAGCGAGGTCCCCACTATATGCGCTTCCAGAATTTCTTGTTGGTACAGACATCCCCTACTCACCCCCAGAGCGATTATTGTGGAGTTGAAATATAAGGCTGGCTTTATGAGAGACCGCACGCCATAAGTGCTCAGAGGGAAAGGACATAGGCCGTAGTTAGTGGAGCCGGTCCTACCAAGAGGTCCCAAATCGTCAAACACTATGTGTGCCGGAGCAGGGCCAATGCTAGGAAGAAAAGGTGTGCAAATGTCGGTGATGAACATCTGGGCGATGCTCATGGCTATGCGCGATCCTTTCATGGGTGTGGCGATGGCTGTGTATCAGTCTGGACGTATGACCCTCCACATGTTCATGCACGTGGTGCCCATCGTCATGGCGGTGTGCGTGTTCGTGAGTGATTGAGTGGTGTACATGCTCATGGGCGTGCTGTTCACAAAATAGCAGGAACACACCCCCGACCATTAACGGAAAAGCAATAAAAAACGGAAGACTGGGGATCTCTCGAAATAGTAGGAAAGAGGCCCCAGAACCGATAAATGGAGCAGTTCCAAAAAGCGCTCCGGTACGCGAGGCCCCAAGGTTGCGCAATGCACGCACGAAAAGGGCTATGCTGATCCCATAACCCACGCTACCTAGTAGTAATCCCAACACAATGTACCCGGCGTTTGGGAAAGGCTTCCGAAGGATTAGAGCCAGCACCAGTGAAAACCCTCCGGCGATCAGCCCCTTTACAGCCACGATCCGCCGTGGATCTTTAAGGGAAATTAGTCGCGTCAGGTTATTGTCGAGTCCCCACATGAGACATGCAGCAAGAACGAGGACGGCAGATATAGAAACTCCCCGCACCGCGGTTGGCTCCAAAGTCAGGAGGACGCTGCCAATTGTGATGAAACCGATAGCTATCCAAGTTCTTAAGCCCACAAACTCTCGAAACATCCAAGCTGCAATGAGAGCAGTCGCAACCACTTCGAAGTTCAGCAGCAGCGATACCGTCACCGCAGGCGTTGACCTTAAGCAGTAGAGAAGGAGAATCGGAGCCAACACACCGCCAGTCAGTGTAGCTAGCAGAAGCCAGGGGATATCTTCCCGTCCGAGCTTTGCTTCCGTACTCTCGCTTCTCCCTGTAATCCCACTCCAAAGAAGAGCTGCACCCAGACCAAGCCCTGCTCCCAAGTACAGCAAGGAGGCTAAGGGGATCGGGTCAATCGAGCTCAAGAGTAATTTCGACAGGGGAGCACTTAAGCCGAACAAGATCGCCGCAAAAATTGCGTCGAGAGTACGCCGGTAGTTAAACCATTTCATCAGCGTCAATACCTCTCACGGCTCTGATTTTATCGTCTTAGACTCGTCTCCTGCAGTGTCCGTGGCTTCCAGGGGCCATCATGTGGCGTTCAGTATACCTCTGTATCGTGGGGGCACTCCCAAGGGATCAAGGGTTTTGACCTAGCAGCATTAGCTACGGTTTTCGCTGCCCCCGTTTCTTTGACAGGCGAGGGCTTGCGTTGTTATCAGTGCAAATTTTCTACTACACGGGTTTATCTCCCTTGAAACGTTCCCCGAAGACGGATGCTCTTCATCTGCACCCACAATGCAGAGCTTTCCCAAATGGCTAAGTGGCCGCTTCGGGTTTGGTATTGCGACCGCTACGAGGCCGCGAGCGCCGGGATTGAGCCAAAGGGGATTCACCCACTAGCTGGCGCGGGCATGGTCGAGCTCGAGGGCGACGTCTTGGGCCAGCGTCCCAAAACACTTCGAGAGGTTTTTGGGTCCGGGAGTTTGACTATGTGTGGTCACCGTGTGCGACCACGTGTGGGGGCTACCCCTTCTTCCCGGGGGGCAAGGAGTGCCTGCACAGCGGCTTCCCCGGCCTCTCGGCGGTGGAAGGGGATGAGGAAAGAACCTCGCCGCATTCCGCAGGGCATGCAAGAGACCGCCGACTGGATCGACCGCGCCTTTAGCGCAGACTTGGAGATTAGTTCCCTTCCTCTTCCAGGACTTTCAAGAAGGCCTTCACCACAGCGGGGTCAAATTGCTTGCNCGACCCCTGGATGAGTTCCTCAATGGCTTCTTCTCTGGACAAGGCCTTATGGTAAGGGCGGTCGCTTGTCATAGCGTCCCAGGCGTCCACTACAGCGAAGATCCTAGCGCTAAGGGGGATCTCCTCTCCTTTGAGACCGCGGGGGTAGCCCTGGCCATCCCAGCGTTCGTGGTGGCAGTAGGGGATATCCAGGGCCGGGCGGAGAAATTCTATTTCGGAAAGCATCTCTAAGGCGTATTGGGGGTGCTGGCGCATCACTTGCCACTCCTCTTCCGTGAGCTTGCTCGGCTTGAGCAATATGGAATCCGGAATGCTCAGTTTGCCGATGTCGTGGAGGAGTGCGCCACGCCGCACATGCACGATCTCTTCGCTGCTCATCCCCATTTCCTGGGCCAACCGAACCGTGAGGGCGACCACGCGCTGTGTATGGCCTTTGGTCTCCCAGTCACGCAACTCCAGGGCCCTGGCCCAGCCCTCGAGGGTGGCTTCGTAGGCCATGCGGAGCTCGAGGTTGGAACGCTCGAGGGCACTGAAGAGGTTGGCGTTCTCCATGGCGATGGCCGCCTGCGCGGCGAGGGCCTCCANGAAGTCCGTCCATTCTTCATCAGGGTCGAAGGCCGAACGGTGGAAGATCTCCAGGACTCCTAGCACTCGGCGCTTAGAGATCATCGGCGCCACGTGGAAGGCAACAAACCCCTCTTTCTCCAACAGCTCCTGGCGGGGAAAGTCCTCGACTTGGGAGAGGTCT
>MTNI01000019.1 GCA_002011415.1 Candidatus Acetothermia bacterium JdFR-47 | reverse complement strand
CTGGTACGCCCGGCAGGATTTGAACCTGCGACCTCTGCCTCCGCAGGGCAGCGCTCTGTCCCCTGAGCTACGGGCGCATCTTGGAATACACCTGGCGGAGGGACGGGGATTCGAACCCCGAAGGCCGTAAAGGCCGTACCGGTTTTCGAGACCGGCTCCTTACCGTTCGGACATCCCTCCAAAGGCAATTCTAAGAACTTCGCCAGTTTCGATCAATGCCTTCGCGTTTCGTACGAANTTCGGTTATAGTTNGGTAACGAAGTGGGCCTGGCTCTGGCGCTTTGGGAGGCCACCGCTGGGAACACGAAGAAAGGAGAGCATCGTGGCCTACCAGAAGCGCAAACTGTTTGACGTGAGCCATTTGGGCCTGCACTGTGCGGATTGTGGTGCGGAGATCAAAGAACTCCCATTCGAGCCTAAGGACGATCGCCCGGTCTACTGCCGGGAATGCGCCCGCAAGCGGCGCCCGCAGAGCAACCGGATCTTTCGTTAGATCTTAATCGTAGCGGCGTGGGCCGGCTTGTCCGGCCCACGCTACCCTAACTCGATTTGGGCAAGTGCCTCCAGNAAGCGTTCGAAATCCTCTTCCGTGTTGAAGAAGTGACATGAGGCGCGAATCCCACCGGCCCGGATGCTGGCCACCACTCCGGCCGCAAGCAACCTCTTCTCAAGCTCGGCAGCTTTGCTAGAAAGGTCCCAGGGGCCGCGGAAGAGCACGATCCCCGCCCGCTCCTTTCGCTCCTCCGGGGTGACGACGGAGTAGCCCCCCTCGCGCAGCCGCTCGATCAACCGGCCGGAGAGCTCCAGCACCCGCTCCTCGATCCAGTCCAAGCCCAGATCCAGGAAGTACTCTACCGCCGCGGCCAGGCCGGAGAGCAGGGCTGGGTTTAGCCCCACCCCGTCGAACCGCTTTGCCCCTGCGGCGGGCTGCGAGAAATCCCGCACCCAAGTCCCCCCGGCGCAGAGGGCGTCCCAGATCGCCTCGTATTCCGGGGCGGAGATCTGCTCGTAGCCTAGGGCCATCGGGTTAAGTTCTTCGGCGAGCTCGCGGCGCACGTACAAGAACCCAGTTCCGAGTGGGCCACATAGCCACTTGTAGCCGCCGCAGGCCAGGGCGTCTATTCCCAGCTCCTGCGGCTGCACGTGGAGGGCACCCACGGCTTGGATCCCGTCCACGATGAGCAGTGCCCCGTGGGCGTGGGCGAGCTCGGCGAGGGCAGCGAGGTCGGTGCGGAAACCGCTCGCGAACTGGACGTGACTCACCGCCACCACCCGGGTGTGGTGGTCGATGGCCTCCTTAAATCTCTTCAGGGGCAGGCGCCCGTTTTCGGAGGACACCACCCGCACCTCGAGGCCACGGTAGTGCGCCTGGTGGTACCAAGGGACGACGTTCGCCGGATACTCCTGATCTGTGATCACGATCGTATCGCCGCGCTTCCAGGGGATAGCGCCGGCTATGGCGTTCAGGCCTTCGGTGGTGGAGCGGACGAGGGCGATTTCCTCCGGGGCCACGGCGAGGAGCCTGGCGACGAGCTTCCGGCAGCGTTCGCCGTACTCCTCCTCCCAGGCGGCGGGGTCAAGGCGCTCGTACAGGCGCGACTGGACCTCGGCCATGGCGGAGAGGGCGGTCCGGGGCATGGGCCCCACCCCGGCGGAGGCAAGCCAAACCACCTCCTTGAGGAGGGGAAAGTCCTCCTGGATTCGCTCGATCCTATGATTCATGCCAGGGGCGGGACCTCGTCGTGGGAGAGAGCGGTCAGGGCGTGGTAGCCGATGGAGTAAAGGTGCCTCTTCTTCTCCGGGTCCCCATGGATCGCCACCACCTCGGCGATGAACAGGTCGTGGTCCCCGGCTGGATGACTCTCCTTTACCACGCATTCCAGGCATACGGTGGCCCCCTCGATCAGGGGCGGCCGTACGACCTTGGCCGGCCGGGTGGAGAAGCCTCCTTCGGTGAGCTTGTCCCGGTCGCGGCCGGATGCGGTGCCGCAAAGCCACGCACCCTTGTGCTGCTCCTCGGACGGGAAGCAGAGCACGAACTCGCCGCAGTACATAAGGCACTCGTGGGAATACCGCTCCCGGCCCACGGCGATGACCACCATGGGGGGAGACCAGGAGACGTATGTCCACCAGCAAAGGCCGATGGCGTTTGGCTTTCCAGCCTTGTCCACCGTGACCGCCAGGACGTAGGGGTAGGGCGAGGCGACGAGGATGGCTTCCTCCCAAGGGATTTCCCGCAACATCACGCACCTCCTATCTTGAGGACCGCGGCGCCCCGCACCCGGCGCTCCTTCAGGCGTAGGAGGACCTCGTTCGCCTCTGCAAGCTCGTATACTTCCACCTCCGTCCGCACGGGGACCTCGGCGGCGAGCGAGAGGAGCTCCTCCCCGTCTTCTCTAGTGGCGTTGGCCACGGACCGTAACGTCCGCTCCCCGTAGATGAGCTCGTAGGGCAGCTCCGGGATAGGGGACATGTGGATCCCGGCCAGGGCCAATGTGCCCCCCTTGTCCAGGGCCCCCAGGGCCTTGGGCACGATCCAGCCGGCCGGGGCGAACACGATGGCAACATCCAAGGGTTTTGGGGGCAGGTCCCCGGCCTCGCCCACCCAGGCCGCCCCTAGGGCCCGCGCGAGCTCTTTGTGCTCTTGGGAGCGCGTAAACACGTACACCTCACAGCCCAGGTGTCTGGCCACCTGGATCGTGACGTGGGCCGAGGCCCCAAAGCCGTACAGACCTAAGACGTCCTCCGAGTCCACCTCCGAGAGCCTTAAGGCCCGGTAGCCGATGATCCCGCCGCACAGGAGTGGGGCCGCCTCCTCGTCCGAGAACCCCTCGGGGATGGGGTAGATGAAGGCCTCGGGGGCCACCGTGTACTCGGCGAACCCCCCGTCCACGTGATAGCCGGTGAACAGGGCGTTCTCACACAGGTTTTCCCGGCCCCGGAGGCAGTAGCGGCACTCTCCGCACGCGAAGTGTAGCCAGGCCACCCCCACCCTCTCCCCCAGGCGAAACCGGCCCGCCGCCGCTCCCAGGGCATCCACCCGGCCCACGATCTGGTGTCCCAGGATGAGGGGCTGCTTTTTCAGCGGCAGGTCCCCCTCCGCGATGTGGAGGTCGGTGTGACAGACCCCGCAGACCGAGACCCGGATGCGCACTTCCCCGGGGCCGGGCTCGGGGAGCGGGACCTCTCGGAGTTCCAGGGGCCGCTCCTCAACCGGGGCCTGTCTGGTAAGGACCATCGCCCTCATCGGGACCTCCTTTAGGAGAACTCAACCACCCAGAGTTCGTCCTCTTCGATCAAGTAGTACTCAGCTTTTTGGCCGATCACATGCAGGAGCACGTAGTCCGGATCGTCCGGGCCCTCCCAGTACTCGCCCCAGTCTTCCATCCACAGTTCCGTCTTGAGTTCCTGGTCCTCGACGATCTCCGCTTCCCCAAACAACTGGGCGTGGGCGCCTCCCTCCAGGTCCAAGAAGCACACGGTCACTTTGGGGTTTTTGGCGATCTCTTCTACCTTGCGGGAGGACTTGCTGGTGGCGAACCACAGCCCCCCATCCTCTTCGTAGCCAAGCAAGGTCATGGGGCGCACCCGGGGGAAGCCCTCCGGACCCTGGGTGATGAGAAGGGAGATCTCC
This sequence comes from Candidatus Acetothermia bacterium JdFR-47, assembly GCA_002011415.1. Taxonomy (GTDB): domain Bacteria; phylum Bipolaricaulota; class Bipolaricaulia; order Bipolaricaulales; family Bipolaricaulaceae; genus JdFR-47. The sequence goes on along the minus strand of MTNI01000019.1, from coordinate 2,777 downwards.
GCCTGATCCAGTATCTGCCAAAGCCGTTCCTCGGCCTCTCGCTCCATGGGCACCTCCTCGAGTTGATTATGTTCAGGATAGCCCCCGAAGCCCCTGGTTGCTAGGTGCCCAAGCGCCAAGTGGGGGTGTCCGTAGGGAGGTCCAGCCAGCGGAGGATCTCCGGGACGAGAAATGGACGCACGGACAGGATGAGGAACGCCCCGGACCCGCGAACTGCTTCCACCCCGGGGGCGAAGCCGCCGCCGGTGAGCTCCAGCGGTCCCACCTCGTCGACGACGATCACCCGGGCCTCCCGAGCTGCCTCCTGGAGGGCACGGTTTCCAAGGGCGATCCCCTCGGGGGAGAAGTAAAAGCGGCGGAACGCGATCCCCGGGGGCTCAAGGGAGCAAAGGGGACGTTCCTCGCCGGAGTGGAGGTCTCGCACCAGATACCCTACGGTCTGTCCTCCCCGCATCACCCGGGGGGAGATCACCCCTCCCACCGAAAGACCGAGGGCGCGGAGTCCCTCAGAGAGACGAGCTGCGGCGCGGGTTTTCCCGGTCCCGATCGGGCCGACGAGGAGGAGGGCCTTTTCTCCTTTTTTGATAAAGTCTTGCGCACAGGTGATGAGGTCTTTCCCGGTCCGAATTTACTCTCCCTTCTCCAGGCGCTGTCGGGCCTCCGGGAGGCGGCCGTGATGGAACGCGAGGAGCTCGGATAGGATGGACACGGCGATCGCGCCCGGGAACTTACCCCCGATGGGGAGCCCCACCGGACAGTGTAAAGCCGCCGCCCGCTCCTCCGGGATCCCCGCCTCTACAAGCAGCCGCCGCACCTCCTCGGCCTTGGGGCGTGAGCCGAGCATCCCTAAGTAGGCGGGTGGGACCTCTTGAGAAAGGAGGCCCTTGGCCACGTTGAGGTCGGTGGCGTGTGAGTCGGTGCAGATCACAGCGTAGCAGCGGCCCGTGAGCTCGGGGAGCGCCTCAAAGCCAGGCAGGTGACGGGCCACGAGCCCAGGGGCGAGCTCCTCGCGGCAGCGCTCCTCACGGTCGTCGTAGAGCTCCACCGCGAAGGGTGTGGTCTCCAGGGCCAGGCGGGCCAGGGTGGCCCCGATATGCCCGGCCCCGAAGATGAGGAGCCTCACCTTGGGCGCCAGGACCTCGTAGTAGAGCGTGGCTCTCCCTCCGCACAGCATGCCCAGGTCCACGAGTTCGTAGGTGCGAAGCAGCGTACGCCCGCCTTTGGAAAGGAGCTCCTGCGCCTCCTGGATGGCCCGGTGTTCCAGGGCCCCGCCCCCGATGGTGCCTTCTATGTGGCCGTCGGGGAAGACGAGCATGCGCGCCCCCGCCTCCCGCGGCGCCGGCCCCTCCACCGCCACCTGGGTGACGAGCACCGCGGTCCCGCCCTCCTCCATCACTTCGGCGATCCGGGAGAAAAGTCGCGAGTCCATGTGAGGAATATAGCAGGCATAGGCTTTCCCCGCCAAGGACGCGCTTTGTATCGAGCCCGCTGGACCCCGTCGGGTAGAATCCGGCCGGGAAGCTCCTAGGGCAAGGAGGAGAACTGGTATGTCGCTTGGCAATAGGTACGCGTTCTTCAAAGGGGAAATCGTGCCCATTGAGGAGGCCAAGGTTAGCATCATGACCTCGGCCTTCAACTACGGCACCGGGGTGTTCGAGGGTATCCGCGCCTTCTGGAACCCTGATGAGGAAGAGCTTTACGTGTTCAGGCTGCAGGAGCACTTCGAGCGGCTGGTGAGGAACTCTCGCATCCTACTCCTGGACCTTCCGTACACAGTGGACCAGTTGTGTCAAGTGACGCTTGAACTCCTGCGGCGGGAGGGATTCCGTACCGACGTCTACATCCGCCCGATCGCCTACAAATCGAGCGAGGTGCTCGGCGTGCGCCTACACAAACTGCAAAGCGACTGCGCCATCTTCGCCGTACCTTTTGGCAAATACATCGAGCGGCCAGATGGGGCACGCGTCATGGTCTCCTCCTGGCGGCGCCTGGAGGACAACGCGATCCCGCCACGAGGGAAGATCATCGGCGCATACGTGAACTCGGCCTTGGCGAAGACCGAGGCCGCCCTGCACGGTTTCGACGAGGCCATCGTCCTGCGGCAGGATGGCCACGTCGCTGAGGCCAGTACTGAAAACCTGTTCCTCGTGCGGGGCGGGGAACTTATCACGCCCCGGTGACGGAGGGGATCCTGGAGGGCATCACGCGGGACACCGTGCTCACGCTGGCCCGGGACCTGGGGATCAAGGCGGTTGAGCGCCCTGTCGACCGCAGCGAGCTCTACGTCGCCGACGAGGTATTCATCTGTGGCACCGCTGCCGGCCTCGTCCCAGTGGTGGAGATCGACCATCGGCCGGTCGGGGACGGGAAGCCGGGCCCAGTGTACGCCCAGCTCAACGAGCTCTACGAGCGGGTCGTCCGGGGCCGAGAGCCGCGCTACCGGGATTGGTGCACCCCAGTCTACCGCCGATGAAGAAGGCGGGGGCTCCTGCGCCCCCGCCTTCTTCGCTGGCTCAGGTCGGTAAGGCCTAAAGGCTCGCAAGCAGGCCGGTGCGGCGGTTGAACTCCTCGATCAGGGTGTCGATGTCGTCCACCTGGCGGTGGATGCGGTCCCACCAGTCAGGCCAGTCGTACCACTGAGCTTCGAGCTCCTCCACCGACTTCCCCATCTGCTCCACCCACGTGTAGTACTTGAGGTTGTGGATGCGCTTCCGGTCCCAGTAGGAGAGCTCCAGCATGTGGTCGACGGTGATCCCCAGGAGGAACCGCTCGTAGTC
>MTNI01000136.1 GCA_002011415.1 Candidatus Acetothermia bacterium JdFR-47 | reverse complement strand
CATAGGGATGCCGCAGCCATAAATGAGGGATGTGCCCAAGCGGCTCCACATCGGTGAGCAAGGGTCGAATAGCGGGGTCGGGGCTTGCAGTAAAGCACTAGAAACAGCTAGTTTGAGATGCATAATCGCAAAACCGCACACTCATCCTGCTCCTATCTTTGGCCACTTCCATAGCGCCTGACCCCACTTTGGGACCCCGTTTTGAGCAGTGGGGACCGCGGTAGCCCTTGAAGCCCAAGGGTGCTAGAGTGCAGAGAGTGGATAGGCGACGGGATTCTTAATTAGTTGGATTCTGCCTTGCTTACAGCGTTCATCGGGGAGCAGTCAACTACTACACATAGAAATCAGGAGGTGTGGCGATGAAGTGCAAGCGGTGTGGTATTGAGTGGGAAGAATGGGCTCTAGATAAATGGGCTCGCGGACAGGTTGCTGCATTTCTGAGTGGCGAAGGGTGCCCAGAGTGCCTGGGTCCCGAAGAGTGGGAAGAGAAGGCGCACGTTGATTCAGCCTCTCCCGAAATCGACAAGGAGTGTTTAGAGTCGCTTAAAGAAAAAGAAGAGAAAGAACCGAGTATTAGTCCAGAAGACCACGAAGAAAGGATCCCGGGCCTCGCTATAGCAGGCTATGTGCTAGGAATCCTTGAAATCGTGGGAGGCGTTACTATGTGCTTTAAGCTATGGCCTGGCGTGCCCGAACCAGGCTATCGTTGGCTATTTACCGCATACATCCCGGCACTGACCTGGCTCGCGGCTGGAATAATCAGCGGCTTTTTCTTCTTCGCCATTTCGGCAGTTTTAACACACCTCGACAGTATTCGAAGGAGTCTGCAGACCTTGAAGCGGTATGCCAAGTTGCCCCGGGACTGACCGCTCAACCGGACTGCCTTCGCCATATTCACCACAGGATACGGTAAAGACTTCTACAAGCGGGCGTGAAGTAAAGCTACTATACTACCAACGTTCGCAGCAAGATCGAGTCTTACAGCAAAAACACTAAAAAACAGCTAATTTAAAATACATCCACTTCCCTCGGCCCCCACTTCCCCAAACCCTGCCGTGCGGGCACTCTATAGACAGCTTAAAGCAAAGGGGGAAGCCAGTGAAGGTGCTTCGAATAGGGACAGCCAGAAAGCTGCTTCTGATCGCCCATGCTGTATATCACTCCAGCCAGCCTTGCCGTGCTCTTGAGCCTTCAGGGGGTTACATGCAATATAGTATCTGACCCCGAAGTTTTCATATTGTCTCCTTGGCTCCTATTGTCTAGAGAACTGTGCAGATAATACAGCTTCAGCTTTGGAGAAATAGTTACGGTAAATCTTACAGGAAAGCCTATATCTCAAAATAACTTTTTCGCTAACTTAACCAAGTCGTTTTTATATTTTTCGAGATCCACTTTGCTCTTCAACACATCTAGGTCCAGGTGTAAGCTGGCGCCAAACCGAGCAAGATACACCGCAAATCTTTCAATTTCAAACGGCACGTCTGATATCTGGGAGAGCACCCAGTAGCCTGCCAGCTGTGCCCATGTGAATCCATCGAACGTAAATTTTGCCTTGGACTTTATTTCCCAAAGAGTGCAACCGATGACCATGTCGGCATCAGCTCCCCCTACTAAGCGCGAACCTTCTCCGAAAGTAGGATTAGGCCATAGAGGCAGAGAGGGCGGGCCAAATCGGTCGGGAATGCTAAGGGCAAGTACAGCCAAAGCCTCTAACTCACGCATAGCATCGTGTAGCAGATCGCCGTCGGCTTCCGGATTTCTCCACTTGTCTAACGTGACGGGTGCGCGATATAAGGGATCCAAGCTAGCCAGGAAAATACAGTCTCTAAGTACTTGTGTGGTGAGCACCTCGTCTTTGCTCCTGCTAAGACATGTTCTTCTTCTCTCCTCGGCTTCCGCAAGGCGACGTTCAATATAACAAGCGTTCTGCTGTGCCCTTTTTGTGTCCTCACATACAAGTTCAGCACACATGAACCCCAACCTAGCAACAAGCTCACCCTCGGGTCCAGAGCGGTGTCGCTGGAGCAGCCAAAGACGTAACCAGTAATCGAACGCTGTGCCTATTAGACCAGCGTAATTGGCGTCTCCTGGCCTAGCGGGTTTGACAAGGGGCTCACTATTCCAGGTTACACCCTCTTGAGCATTTACCGTTAGATACTCCCGTAGATTGCTGAATCGCAAACGAAGCTCTTTTGCCTCTTTGCTCTTCAGAAGACTGGTGAGAGACACCTGTCCACCTCCTTAATTTCTCGGCCACAGCGTGGTCTGGCTTACAGTGAAGCGTCAGAAACATAGGCCTTCGACATAACTCTTTCTACGATAGCAATCCCAATCCGACGGCGGCAGCGGTGGTCGTAGCCGGTGTAGAAGAGGTAGAGCTTGCCCCCTACCTGTACCAGGGCGGGGTGGTTGATCGCCCGCTCGTCGAAGCTTCCCTCTTTCCCCCGCGAGAGAAGTTCCTTCAGGGAGACGAGTTCCCAATGGCGGCCGTCCGCGGAGCGGGCGAGGAAGAGGTGGAAGTGCGAGTGCTCCACCCGGGCGGAGAAGGCAAGCCAGTAAGTGCCGTCGGGGAGCCTTAAGACCTCGGGGTTGAGGGCATCCTCCATCTCTACTATGTCCCCGGTGAGCACGGGCTCGGGATCGGCCTGCCAGTGGATCCCATCCGTGCTCTCCGCGTGGAGGATCGCCCAGCGGCCGTCAGCATCGCCGGGGAAGTCGCGCCCCCCGGCATAGAACATGTGTCAGGTGCCGTCTCCAGTAATGAACACCTCTGGGCTCACGGCGGCGCGGGCATCATACGTCCCCGCCGTGCCGGGTAGGAGCACCGGTCCCACGCGCTCCCAATGCACCCCATCCTCGGAGACCGCAAGGCCAATGGCGGTGTCCCGGTGGGCCCGGGCGTGTTTGAGCAAGGTGAAGTACATGTAGTACCTATCGCCCACCTCCACCACGGCGGGAAAGCCGACACCTTCCCTATCCCACTCAGTCCCACTAGAAGAAAGCACCGGGTTCCCCGGGTACCTCTCCCAGGAGATGCCGTCACGGCTTTCGGCGTAGCCGATGGCGTAGCGCTCGCCGTCAAAGCCCGTGTACCACATGCGGAAGACGTTGGCCTCCTCGTCCCAGAGCACCTCGCAGGAGAGGACGTCCACCCCCTCCCAGGGGGCCTCGCCCGGCCCGAGCACGGGCTCCCCGCTTACGCGGGAGAAGTGAGGCATGGAAGCGGCTTCCGCGCCTTCCCCTTCCGCCGCCACCAACGCGGCCATCTCCCGGGCGTAGCGGGCAAGCACGCCGTATTCCCCGCCGGGCTGGTCCCGCAGCCGCCCCGGGATCCACACGGGCCAGCGGGAGGGGTCGTCCAGCGGGTAGCGGGCGTTCACCGGGTTCCCGATGTTCTCGCCGTTCACCCGCACCCAGGGGACGCCGCCCGCCAGCGCCGCCTCCACCATGGCCAGGGCGTGCCCGTAGTAGCGCCCCTGGGCGTGGTCGATCTCCGCCTGCACCCTGAGGTACCGGCCGCGGAAGTTCCCGATGAAGCGGACTGGGGAGCGCTCGGCCCAGAAGGCCACGTTCTCCGGGGAGGGGTCGACGCGGGTGTTGGGGTGGCCACAGGGGTCCCGGAGGATGATGGAGCCGTCGTGGGGCCCCTCCCCGTCCACCCAGTAGGCCACCGGGAGCTCCGGCCACCGCCCCAGGGCGCAACCGGCAAGCAAGCTCCCCCCGGAGAAGGACATCACCCCGATGTTCCCCCGGTCCACGTAGGGGAGCGCGGCCAGGTACTCGACAACGGCCTTGAGGTCCTCCTGCTGGTTGGGGCCCTGGCAGGTCTCCTCCCCCTCGCTCAGGTCCTCGCCCGGCTGCCCCCGCCCCTCGGGGTTGAAGGAGGCCACCACGAACCCGTCCTGGGCGAGCTCCCGAAAGGCAGGGGAGCCGAGGGCCGGCACCCCGGGGCCGATGGCNGGGACGAAGACCACCGCCGGGAACGGCCCCTTCCCTTCCGGCTTCCACCAGCTCACATAGATCCTGTGGCCTTCCTCGTCGGGCACCCAAGCTGACTCCTTGGCGATCCCGCCCAGGGATGGCCTTTCCCTCAGGGGCTCGGCCTCCGGCCGGGCGGCCACCTCCCCCACCAAGAGCCCGTCCAGGTCCTCCCCCCAGACGTCGAAGTGAACGCGGTCGGCCATCTCCGCCAGGGCCGCGAGCCCCACCTTGCGGCGCACGTCCTGGTTCAGGACGGGATACCCCCACCTCGCGCTCTCCATCCAATCGGCGGGCTCGTGGTTCGCAGGGTTGTCCGGAGCACCCGTGAGCTCCGGGGCGGCCCAGAGGACGTAGGCCCGATCGGGGTTGAGGCGCACCCACAGGCCTGCTCCCCGGAAGCCCAGATAGCCTTGGTGGATGTGGGGCTTGTCCGGGGTGGGCTGGACGTGGTCCCTCTCCCCGAAGACGAGCATCACTGCGAGATCCCGCCCGGAAAGCAAGGGGTAGTAGGCCGGGGTGGAGCGCAGCTGCCAGTTCTCCTCCGCTTCCTCTGGGGTGGCGAGGTCATCCGGCCACGTCCCCTCGGCGAAGATCCCCTTCTCCCAAAGCGCCCGGATCACGGCCACCGAGTAGTGGCGCTTGTCAAAGAGCATGGGGCCGAAGCGCGGCCAGGCGTACTCGGCCTCCGGGTCGTAGCGGCCGTTCCCGTTGAGGTCGAGGTACGGTACGCCATAGGTGAAGTCGTAGGCGATGGCGGAGTAGTCCGGGTGCACCCACTCCGGCGAGAAGTCCTCCGGGTAATCGTAGGTGGGGTTTACCACGGGGCGGCCGCGCTCGTGGTAGCCGAGGTCCAGGGCGGTGAGGGCGTCGCAGGTAGGGTTCTCGTGGCCCACGAAGAACCGGACCCCGGGTACCTGATCCCCGTAGAGGGCGAGCATCACCGTGGCCACGATCCCGGGGTGGGAGAAGGTGTAAAGCCCTACGTCATCCGTGAGGACCGGGATGGGGAGGAGGTCCTGGATCGTCCGTCCCGCCTCGTCCACGAGGAGCCCGCAGGCGAAACGCGCCACGTCCCGCAGGGCGAGGAGGCACTGCTCGCCGCCGAAATCAAAGGTCCCGGTGCTCGTAAGGCCTTGGAAGGAGGCCCCAGGCCAAAGGAAGGAGATGTGCACAAAGCCGTGATCGCAGGCAGAGCGCATCGCCTCGGCAAAACCGAGGAAGCCTCGGGTGACGAAGCCCCCCACCTCGATGACCACCGGCGCCCCCTCCGGATAGCGGGGCCTCTCCGGCGGCACGATCTTCACGGCGATGGAGCCCGCGGCCGAAGGGATGTGGGTGACGATCGCCTCGGGGGCCTGAGAGACGCCGCCAGGGGCCGCGGGAGAGCGGAGCGCCTCCTGAGCCTGGGGGAAGGACCAGACTATCCGCCCTTCGGGGGTGACCTCCAGCACGCGCTGGGCCGCGGTATCGGTAAGGAGCGTGTTTCCATTCTCCAGGCGGTCGGCGTCGTAGGGCATCCCCACCGCGTATTCCCAGACCACCTCCCCGGAAGGCGTCACCTCGATGACCCGGTCGCCCTTGGAGTCGACGATCAGGGTGTTCCCGTTTGGAAGCCGGTCCGCGTCCCGGGGCCAGTGGAGGGCCTCGGGGCCCGTGGGAGCGTAGGACCAAACGACCTTTCCATCCGGGGAGACCTCGAGGATGCGGCCGTTTTCGGAGTCCGAGATGATGACGCCTCCTGTGGGGAGGGGATCCGCGTTGTGGGGGCCGCGCAGGTGCGAAAGGTCGGATCCGGGAACCCCGGTCTCCCCGAACTGCCAGAGGACGTTCCCCTCCCGGTCGATGACGACGGCCCGGTGGTTGTCCCGGTCGGTAATGAGGAAGCGATCGGGGTCAAGATAATGGGCGTCGTTCGGGTAGCGAAGGCGCGAGCCGTCGCTCAAGGCAATGGTGGAGCTATCCCAGAGGATCTCCCCGCTCTCGCGGCCGACCTCGATCACCCGGTCGTGGCCGGTGTCGGTGATGAGGACCCGCGTCCCATCGGGGCTGAGCTCCGCCGAATGGGCGAAGGACAGGCCTTCCTCGAAGCTCCAGACCACCCGGCCAGCGGGATCCACCTCGATGACGCGGCTCCCGCTCTCCCTCTTCGGATCCCCTCCGTCGGTTATCAGGGTGTTGCCGCTTTCGAGCCGGTCCACGTCGTGGGGAAGGAGGAGTACCGTCTCGGCCGGGCCCCGGCGGCCAGGACGGAAGGAGGCTTGAGCCAAAGCCGCCGGGGCTCCGGCCAGCACCGCCGCNANGTCCGGGGACCAGTCCCCGAAGCGAACCCGGTCGCAGAGCTCCAAGGCCGCAGCGGCGATGTAGNCCTGATCGGTGGCAGCGCCCTCGGGCTCCATCCAGCCCCCTATCTCCGTGGCTGAAGCGGATATATCGAACCGGGCCCCGGCCGGGTGGTCGG
>MTNI01000205.1 GCA_002011415.1 Candidatus Acetothermia bacterium JdFR-47 | reverse complement strand
CCTTCCCCCTGGACCGCCGTAGCGGGCAGGCCTACGGTTGTCACCAAGAGCAGGATCAGTGTTACGACCAACCGGTAACGCGTTTTGCTGTACATTCTCTTNCGCCTCCTCTACTGCACTATACTCTTTTTAGTGAGAAGTTTTTGATCCGCTATGNTNGGGGTAGCGGCATAACTCAAANCACATGTACGCGCTGCAGGCGAGCTCCTGCGGCGCGCTCTCGTCCTAATAGTAAAAAGACAAGGAAACCGGTTGGTCCCCTCTCCTCCGTAGGCGATCGGATTTCCGTTTAGAACTCTAGCTCTAGGAGAAAGGTAATGAGATACCTCTGCGGTTCAGTCCCCACCCGGCTGAAGATCAGGATGTCGAGGTTGAATCGGTACGTGCTGCTTGAGAGCTTCTCCGGGACATCCCTGAGGACATCGTGTGGTTCGTTGCGAAACAAAAGGGGGGAGGCCTAGCCTCCCCCNNTTATTCTGCTCGTTTTTGTCGCTAAAAGTTCAGCTCTATAGGCAGGGTGAAGAAATAACGTTGCGATTCTGTGCCGNCAGGGCCAAACACCANAATTGTCCAGCGAAACTGATAGGTCCCACTGGGCAAGTTTTCAGGAGCTGTCCATGTTTCTTTGTATAGATGAGATGTGCCTGGCAATGTGTAGTGAGTATTGATTGGGAACTCGTCGACAAAGTAGCCATCTTGATCTGCTACGTGAATAACGCCCCAAATTTGATCCCCAGTGCAGTGAAGGTTCCCGTCATTTTTGATCAAAGCTTCCAAGATTATTTTGCGAGGATCGTTTTCGGACTGATAGACGCGCGTGTGAGTAATGGTCAAATGAGGGGCAACATCGCCTCCAGGGTTTAGCATAAACAACGCTGCTAGTCGTGTTGACACGACCACTTGGGCCTCGGATGGGGTGGGAGGTTTTACCTTAAACACGGCGGCAACATAGCGGCCACCGTAAGGATCGATTTCCTCGGGCATTTCCACTCGATAGGAGAAAGTAACGGTTTCTCCTGGGTTTACCACCTGCTCGCTTGGCTCGAGGGTGAGGAGATCTCGCCCGCTGTATGGGTAATTATCAAGCTCAGGTTCGAGGAGAATAGGAATCCCGTCGGGAGCCATGAAACCGAGCACCCGAGCTTCTACGATCACAGGTTCGTCTTTGGTGTTCGTGATGGTGATTGCGTCCTCATAATAGGAACCGGGGGGAAGGAGGATCTCCGTGATCATCGGGGAGAGCGAGATCCCACCCGCTACAGCTACCTGTAAACCGAGCCCTAATCCTAACAGGGCAAACAGGATTTTCCTTTGCATCTTTTTTCCTCCTTGTTTGTGCAAACCTTAGAACGCCGGGACGGCGGTGTAAATTACCTGGAGCCGGCCCTCACCAGGGGGCACGGTGAAGTCAACTTTGAGCAGGTNCTCCACGACGATGGTCTCCCCCGGGGTCAGGCCGTCCTCGTTCTTGAGGATGACCATTTCCCCTTTGGGCACGGTCCAGTCTTTGATCGCCTCTCCAGTTCCGGGCGCCGTGGAACGGATAAAGAACTTTTCGTGCTCGATAAGGTCATATTCCCCAATCGAGAAGTCGCTGAACTGGGCGACTATGGAATAATGCAAGGCGTTGGTGCGCACGATGAGCTCGGTGTTAGCCGTATCCTCCGGGTTCAGCAGNGGATCGACTTCGAAGCTGATCTCTTCTCCGTCNGCGATCTCGAGGAGGATCTGTCCACCAACTCGGGCCCGCACCTCGACCCCTGGTGTTCTGCCTTTGGCCAACGCCAAAGGAGCGGTGCTCGCCAGAAGCAAGCAGGTGATGACCGCCACCGCGAGGGTTTTGCTTTTCGTAGGCACTACTCTATCACCTCTATGGTTATGAGTTGATGTTGTTATGCCGTCGCCAGAGATGTTTTAGACGCGAATGGCCGAAGTCTCGCATATAGTCTGGGCGTAGGTGAGCTGGGAGTAACAAAAAAGGGGGCTGTGCCCCCTCAGTTCCGGTGGCCTTGGGACCTCGCTCAGAAGTTGAGGTCTACGGGCATGGTGATGAGATACCTCTGTGGTTCAGTCCCCACCGGGCTGAAGATCAGGATGTCAAGGTTGAATTGGTACGTACCGCTTGGAAGCTTCTCCGGGACAGTCCAGTTTTCCTCGTGACGGTAGGTGTTACCAGGCAGCATGGTATGTGTCCATACCTGGAAGTCGTCGACGATGTAGCCGTCCTCATCGGTGACATAGACGTGGCCAACGATTTGGCCGGAGCTTATGTGTGCGTTGCCGTCGTTTGTGATCGTAGCTTCCAGGATGACCTGACGGGGGTTAACGTCCGATTGACGGATGCTGATGGCCTCAATTTTGAGATGCGGCATTGCGTCTGTGCCGGGACTGATTAGGAATAGGGAGGCGACTCGTGCAGCGATGACCACCTGGGCCCCTTCGGAGGCAGGGGGTTCCACCGTGAACACGGCTGCTACGTACCGGCCTCCATAAGGATCCAGGTCCTCCGGCATCTGGACCTGATAGTTGAATGTGGCCGTTTCCCCGGGCTCGAGCCGCTGCTTCGTGGGCTCGAGCGTGAGGAGACCGCGCCCACTGTAGGGGTAGGTATCTTCCTCCGGCTTCAGGAACTGGGGGATCCCCTCAGGAGCGGTGAACCCCAATACTTGGGCCTCCACAGTCACCGGCTCGTCGCCGGTGTTCGTCACGTATATCGCGCCCGTATAAGCGGTGCCGGGCGGGAGCACGAGCTCTGTAACCAAGGGGGACAGCGAGATCCCAGCACCGAATGCCGCTACAGAGCTTAGGAGAATCAGGTTGAGCAAGAGGGCCTTGCTCTTCATTTTTCACCTCCTTTTTTACTAGAACGCTGGTACAGCGGTGTAGGTGACCTGAAGCTGGCCCTCACCAGGGGGGACGGTGAAGTCCACCCGCAGGAGATACTCCACTACGGTGGTTTCACCGGCTGTGAGCCCGTCCTCGTCTTTGAGGATCACGATCTCGCCCTTTGGCACAGTCCAGTCCTCGATGGCTTTGCCGCTGCCGGGAGCTTTGGACCGAATGAAGAACTTCTCGTTTGCGATGAGATCGTAATCCCCGATGAGGAAGTCCCCGAACGTTGCGATGATGGAATAGCGGGGTGCGTTAGTGCGCACGATGATTTCTGTTTCGGCCGTGTCCTCTGGATTTATCAGGGGGTCCACCTCGAAGCTGATCGCCTCCCCGCTTGCAATCTCGAGGAGGATTTGTCCACCGACTCGAGCCCGGACTTCACCCCTGAGCCTCCCTTCTTAGCCAGCACAAGGGGGGCCATGCTGATCAGGAACGCAAAGGCAACCGCAGCTATTAAAAGTGCTTTGCTTCGCATAACCGCGATCACCTCCCGCCTAAGGCTTTCGCCGCCGGTGGTTATGCCACTTAAAAGGGAAGGTTAGACAGCCTGGCGGGGCATCAGAACTCGAGGTAGAGCTCTAGGTAGAGCTCTACCAGACTGTCTTCCCACAGTGAGACGCCGAATGTCAACTCCACTTCGCCCAGGTAAAGATCTACCCATAACTCCCCGTCTATGCCGGAAGCGCTTAGGGAGATGTCCCAAGAGAGCGCGGCTTCGGGGGTGATTTCACGTCGGAATTGGGATCGGAGTTTTTGCTTTACCGCGTCCAGGCTCAATTTCCAGGACTCGCCGAAGCGGAATAGGCGGAGGTAGGTAAGCTTGGGGGAGGCGAAACCGTAGAGAGTGAACTCCACCCCCCAACCGCTAGAGTCTGTTATGGAGCAGAAGCTTTCTCCGTCTAGTTTGAATCCGCTTTCCTCTGTCCACTGCCACGTTAGCNCGTGTTCCCAAGTGTCCATCTCCCAAAACCGGACCAGTTTGAGGCTGNGNAGGTGGAAGTTTTGCCACTCCATAGTCAGTTGGCCGATGTCCAAGTCGCCTTCAAGCAGCGCGGTCAAAGTCGGGAGGGGGCCATCTGCGGTGAGCTCAAGCGATAGCTTCATGTCCCACTTGGCCGTGGGGCTCAGCCCCAGGCTAAGGGCGACCTTGTTGAACTCAAACGGCCCCCGGAACGTGAAGGCGGCATTCGCTTGCAGCTCATCAGAGTTATAGCTTCCGATACATTCCCATGTGCAGGGCTCGCTTTCCTCTAGGGTTAACTTGAGTTCCCATTTCCATGGGCGCTCGCGATAGCGCCACTCTAGGCGGGCCTTATAAAAGGCGGAATCCGTGAACTCAGATTTCCATCTGAAGCGGAGCGAGGACGGCTCCCAGGCACCAGAGAGGGTTAATTTGTCTAGTCCTTCATTTTTCCATCGAATTTGGTACGACGTTTCGAGTTCTTCAGTCCATACGGCGACCAAATTAAAGGTAGAAGTGAGAGAAATCGCGTTATCAGCGGTGAGGAGGGAGAGGCCACACAGCAGCCAACCCGTAGTATCTGCTCCGTAGCCTGGCCAGGTCCCTAGCACAAGGCTTAGGCAAACGGCGAGCCCGATGTAACTTTTCACGCCAGCATTCTAGCAATAGAGGATGTTTGGCTACTAGAACCCCTGTGCCGAAGTACGAGTCATTGGTCTCCTTTCGAGAGGAGAAACGATGGGGGCTTGCTAAAGCTGAAAAGATTGTGGTTCAAGGAGCTTCAGGTCCAACGAGCGGGCTTCGGCGAGCTTCAAGACGCGGTCCAGTTGGCCCTCGGCTTTCCAACGAAATAGGCGGTCGGTGAGGGGCGCAAGCCCCATGAGCTCGGCTCCGGTGACCGCCCCAGCGGAGAAGGCGGCGGCTGCCTTGTCCCGGAACGCTGGCTCCCGGGTAAGGTGGTGGTCGAGGACGGTGAGTTTCGCCCGGGCCTCCTGCACCGTCCAAGCGCAATTTCTCAGGGCTCGCTCCAGGTTGGCCTTGGACTGGAACGGTCCCAATAGGTAAGTCGCAGGTCCATCCAGGATCAGGGCATTGGGCCGTTCCTCGACGATCCAGGCGGCGTAGTCCTCGATGAGCGGTCCCTGAAGGTCAGAGGAGTAAAGGAACTTTTTGCCCGCGTGTTCCACCACGATGGCGAGCACCCAGCCGGGGCCAGCGTATTCCACCCCGTGAAATAAAGGGTGGGTGAACCGCACCGTCGTGTTTCCCACCTGGAAGGTGCGCCCATCGGCGTATGTGATCTGGCCTCCGAAGGAGTCTTCGTCNACCCAGGGGCCTTTTNGCCACATACGGGCAAGCCCTAGAAAGCGCTTCCGCCACTTTTTGAGGAGGTCCTCCCGGCGGGCAGTCCTNGCGGCCAGGGGCAGGGCCGCCACCGGGTCNGGGTAGTCCTCCTCCTTNGNGGGACGCTCGGCGAGATCCCAGCCCTCNGTCTCGGCCANGGCGGCGAGGAACTCCCGGGCCCGCCCCCACTGGGAGCGGTTGATCCAGCGGTTCGGGTCCTTGATCCACAAGGTCTTTCCCCGGTAGAGCTCGAACATGTCCGGGCGGAAGTGGTCATAGTGATAGTGGGTGATGGCGACGTGGGTGGCCTCCGCCGCGGCCCTCTGGAGCACTATCTGCGCCAAGGCGAGGTAGTAGATCTTGAGCTCGTCCGGAGCCGGGTAGCCGGGCTGCATGATCGCCGCCCCGGGGTCGATGAGGAGCGAGAGGTCCGGCGTGCGCACGAGCACGCACATGGACTTCGCCCCCAGGGAGTCGAACCACACCGGTCGGAGTTCCACGGCGAGCCCAGGATAATCTCTGCTGGTGCCGGCGGCTAGGGGAGGCTGAGTTCGTTACAGCCTCCGGAGGATTTAACGAAGCCTGGGGTTCTCCTCCAGCGGTCGGTACTCCACCTCGAAGCCGAAGTGTGCCGGCCCCAGAAGCTCAAGCCCCTTTGGCGTCCTCCAGGCCTCTGGGGCGGGATAGCCTATCACCCCTACTTGCATTCCCACCTGACAGTTGGGGTTGGTGATGGCCTCCCCGGTTCTGGGGTCAAGGACGCAGATCAGGTCTGGCGCCGTGGCGTCCGGAGCCCCGTCGAGCCAGGAGATGATGTGCTCGTTTTTGAACCAGATCCGGTACTCGTGGCCCGAGAACTCCGCCTCCCCTTGGATCAGGAGCTCCCCCACGGTGAAGCCGGCCTCGATCTTCCAGTCCGCCTGGGTCACCTTGCCTCGGAAAAGCAGCATCCCGCCCCCAGCCTGGGCGGCGGCTGCGACGGGATCTTCCCCCTCCTCCTGCGCCTTCCGCACAGCCTGACCTATGGCGAG
Organism: Candidatus Acetothermia bacterium JdFR-47; assembly: GCA_002011415.1. Classification (GTDB taxonomy): domain Bacteria; phylum Bipolaricaulota; class Bipolaricaulia; order Bipolaricaulales; family Bipolaricaulaceae; genus JdFR-47. The sequence goes on along the minus strand of MTNI01000205.1, from coordinate 263 downwards.
CGCTTTGGACAGGGTGCCAGGGATGAGGGCTCCTTTGAGGGTTTTGCCTTCCATCGGGTGGTCTGTCACTCCAGCACGGTTATCACTCAATACGGCGATGGAGCGGACGATCTCCTCGGCCCGCTCGTCCCCGCTGACTTCCTTCAGGATGAGGACGTCGCCCTTGAGGGTCGCCACGGCCAAGGGGTCGATGGGGATCCCGTAGATGGCGAAGGTGGAGTGCTGAAGCTCTGGCACCGATCGGCCGGCGGGGTCGGCGTCCA
>MTNI01000203.1 GCA_002011415.1 Candidatus Acetothermia bacterium JdFR-47 | reverse complement strand
CAAGGGATCGCGGAGGTCTTCGCCGAAGTGTCCCCCATCCGGTCCCCCGGTAGGGAGGATCTGGTATTGGAGCTTGTGGATCCGAGGCTTGGAGAGCCTCGGCACGGCGAGTGGGAGTGTCGGATCAAGGACCTCACCTACGCCGCTCCCCTGCGGGTGACGGGGCGGCTCAAATCCGGGGACCGGGTCATCAAGGAAGCGGAGCTCTACCTCGCCGACATCCCCCTCATGACCTCCCGGGCCACCTTTATCATCAACGGCACTGAAAACGCGCTGGTGAACGAGCTGACGCGTTCCCCTGGCCTTTACATTACGCAGGAGGAGCCGCATCTGTTTCGGGCTCATTTCCTGCCGGAGCTCGGGGCCTGGCTGGAGATAGACCTCGACGTCCGGCGCTGGACCCTGAGGGCGAACCTGGACCGTCGCGGCAAAGTGCCGGTCTCCGCCTTCCTCAGGGCCCTGGGAATGGAGACCCAGGAGATGCTCACCCGGTACTCGGTGGAGGTGCCGGTGGCCGAGCTTCCCGATCGCCTCGCCACCTGGAAGGTGGCCTTCCTGGCCGAGCCGGTGGAGGCTGGCGATGAGCGGTGGGAAGCGGGGGAGGAGCTCACCCAGACGCGCGTGAAGACGCTCCTCAAGCTGGGACGCGCCACGGTGCGCATCGTCCACCCCGCTTTGGCCAAGGCCTTGCAGGAGGACAAGACTGCGACTCAGGAGGACGCGGTCCGCTACATCTACCACAAGTTCCGGTCCAGCGACCGCCCGGCCTTCAGCCAGATGTTGGAGTACTTGAAGGGCTTGTACTTCAACCCCGACCTACAGGCTGACCCCCATCGGGAGGTTCAAGCTGAACCGGAAGCTGGGGATCGAGCGGGAGGAGACCTACCTCACCCCGGAAGACATCTTCCGGGCTCTGGATCTTCTCCTTAGAGCCCCGGAGGACCCCCGGCTCCTGGATGAAAAGGATCACCTTGCCAATAAGAGGGTGCGTCTCCCCGGGGAACAGGCCCAGGCGGCCCTAAGGGCAGGCTTGGTGCGCATGGCCAGGATCGCTCAGGACAAGTTGTCCCGGGTGGACCTCGAGGACCGAGACGTGATCCGCAAGATCGTCTCCGCCCGTACGGTGCAGGCGGCGGTCAACATGCTGTTTTACACGGGGCGCCTGTCGCAGTTCCTGGAGCAGACGAACCCACTTTCCGAGCTCACCCACAAGCGGAGGCTATCGGCGCTCGGCGGGGTGACCGCCCGGCGGGCCAAGATCGAGGTCCGGGACGTCCACCCTTCCCACTACGCCCGCATCTGTCCCATCGAAACCCCGGAGGGCCAAAACATCGGGCTTATCACCTCCATGGCCGTCTACGCCCGGGTGAACGAGTATGGATTCCTGGAGGCCCCGTACGTGCGGGTAAAGGATGGGCGCGTCACCGGGGANATCCAGTACCTCATGGCCGACGAGGAGCAAAACTACCGGATTGCTCCGGCCACGGTGGAAGTGGACGATGAGGGGCGCATAGTTGGCGACCGCGTGCCCATCCGCACTGGCCGTGAGGAGATCAAGTTCGTGCCCCCGGAAGAAGTGGACTTCATCGAGGTGTCTCCCAAGACCATCGTGGGGGTTTCCGCCTCCCTCATCCCGTTCCTCGAGCACGACGACGCCAACCGGGCCCTCATGGGCGCCAATATGCAGAGACAGGCGGTGCCGCTCCTCCGTCCTCAGGCTCCTATCGTGGGCACCGGGATGGAGGCCAAGGCCGCCCGCGACTCCGGCGCCGTGGTCATCTGCGAGCAGGACGGCGTGGTGGAGAAGGTNGACGCGCAGAAGATCGTGGTCCGCTCCGGGGCCGTCAAGAAGACATACCGGCTCCTCAACTTCGAGCGGTCTAACCAGGACACCCTCCTCCACCAGCGTCCCTTGGTGCGGCCCGGGGACCAGGTGAAGCGGGGGGATGTGCTGGCGGACTCCCAGTCCACCGAGGGCGGGGAGCTCGCCCTGGGGACAAACCTGCTCGTCGGGTTCCTCCCGTTCGAGGGNTACAACTACGAGGACGCCATCGTGATCTCCGAGCGCCTGGTCAGGGACAACCTCCTTGACTCTATCCACGTGCAGGAGTTCGAGGTCCGGGCCGAGGAGACCAAGCTCGGCCCCGAGGAGATCACCGCCGACATCCCCAACCTGTCNAAGGAGGACCTCCGGAATCTCGATGAGCACGGGATTGTCCGTGTCGGAACCGAGGTGAGGACCGGTGACGTCTTGGTGGGGAAGATCACCCCGAAAGGTGAGGCTGAGCCCACCCCGGAGGAGAGGATCTTCCGGTCCATCTTCGGGGAGAGGATGCGCAATTTCCGTAACACGTCGCTCAAGATGCCGCCCATCACCGGTACCGCCACTGTGATCCGGGTGAAGCGGATCTCCCGGGCCGAGGGGGACGAGCTCGAGGCGGGGGTGAACGAGCTCGTCAAAGTGTACGTGGCCCAGCGTCGGCGCATTGCCGTGGGCGACAAGCTCGCGGGCCGGCACGGGAATAAGGGCGTCATCGCCAAGATCCTCCCCGAGGAGGACATGCCCTTCCTGCCGGACGGGACTCCGCTCGATGTGGTGCTCAACCCTCTAGGCGTGCCGTCTCGCATGAACCTGGGGCAGATCTTCGAGACGAACCTGGGATGGTTGGCCTCCCTCAAGGGGGAGAAGGTGGCCACGCCGGTGTTCGACGGGGCCAAGGAAGAGGAGATCCTCACCGAGCTTACCGAGGAGCTCAAGAAACGGGGCCTTTCCGATGGGCAGCGGCAGGACGGGAAGGTCGTGCTCCGCGATGGGCGCACCGGCGAACCGTTCAAGGCCCCGGTCACCGTGGGCGTGATGTATCTCCTCAAGCTGGAGCACATCGCCGCGGACAAGATCCACGCCCGCTCCACTGGCCCCTACGCCCTCATCACCCAGCAGCCCCTGGGAGGTAAGGCCCAGTTCGGCGGCCAGCGGCTAGGGGAGATGGAGGTTTGGGCCCTGGAGGCCTACGGTGCGGCTACGCTCCTTCAGGAGATGCTCACCGTGAAGTCCGACGACGCCAAGGGCCGGGTGCAGCTTTACAAGGCGATCCTCCGGGGGGAGGACTTCCCCAAGCCGGGCATCCCGGAGTCGTTCCGGGTGCTGTGGCGGGAGCTTCAGTGTTTGGGCCTTTCCCCCAAGGCCTACGATGTGAACAACCGAGAGCTGGACATCGTATGAGCCCATGGCCCGAGAACGTGCTGCGGGGTACATCCTGTTCCGCGAGCGCTCGGGCCGTCGAGAGTACCTGATCGTTCGGAACCGCCAGGGGGGGCATTGGGGCTTCCCCAAGGGGCACATCGAGGCGGGAGAGGACGAGGAGACGACCGCCCGCCGAGAGGTGGCGGAGGAAGTGGGCATCCATCGCCTATATCCGGTGTCAGGGTTCAAGGAGTGCCTCGCTTACCGCTTCAGGCGGCGAGGTCGATCCGTGGACAAGGAGGTTACCTTCTTCCTCGCCCGCACCGACGAGGAGGGACGGCCGGCCCCGGGGGAGATCGGGGACATGCGCTGGCTTCCCTATCCCCAGGCCTTGAGGCAGCTCACCTACGAGGAGCAGCGCGACATCCTGCGGCGGGCAGAGCGGCTACTGTCCCAAAGGGGGGAGGATGCCGCTTGATCCCCTCGCCACTGGCCTAGCCTGCGCGGTTTTCCTCCTCACATACGTCTTCCTGTTGAGCGAGCGGGTGCACCGGACCATCGCCGCCCTGGCCGGTGCGGTGGCCATGGTGCTGGTGGGGGTAGCGTTTGGCTTCTACCCCCAGGAAGAGGCCCTGGCGGCCATCGATTTCCGCACCCTGTTCCTGGTGACCGGTATGATGATCATGGTCAGCGTGCTTGAGGGCACGGGGGCCACCGAGTTCCTCGCCATCCGCATTGCCCAGGCGTCGCGGGGGAGACCATGGCGGCTGCTCGTGGGCCTGGGGGCGTTCACGGCTATCTCCTCGGCTTTTTTGGACAACGTCACCACCATGGTGCTCGTGGCCCCGATCACCGTGTCCATCGCCGACATCCTGGAACTCTCGCCGCTGCCGTTCCTCATCACAGAGGCGGTGTTCGCCGTGATCGGGGGCCTGGCCACCCTAGTGGGGGACCCGGCCACCATGATCGTGGGGATGGGGGCCGGCTTCGGTTTCATGGACGTGCTAATCCACCTGGGGCCGGTGGCGCTCCTCGTGTGGTTCGGGTGTCTTCTCGCCTTCGTGCCCATCTTCCGCAGCTCCCTTTCCGTGCACGCCCGCAACGTGGAGAAGCTCCTCACCATTGATCCGCACAAGGCCCTAGTGGAGCCCGAGAAGGCGAGGCGCATGGCGGGTGTGTTGGGCATCGTGATCCTGCTTTACCTTCTGCACCAGTCCATGGGGCTTGAGCCGTCCACCGTGGCCATGTTGGGGGCCGCCTTGGCCCTGGTGGTGGTGCGTCCGGACGTGCGTAAGGTGTTGGGGGGAGTGGAGTGGAGCGCCATCCTTTTTTACGGGTCCCTGTTCGTGCTGGTGGGAGGGCTGGAGCACGTGGGGCTCCTCTCCCAGGTGGCTCGGGGTTTTCGTTGGTTCGCGGTGAACTACCCCTTGCTCGCGCCGGTGGTGTTGGTTTGGGTGGCCGGGATCCTGTCCGCCGTCATCGACAACGTAGCCCTGGTGATCGCCCTCGTGCCTGTGCTGCAGGGGCTGGTCTCCCATGGCATCCCCGCCTCAGAGGTCGGCCCTCTGTGGTGGGCCCTGGCGGTGGGGGCCGTGCTGGGGGGCCTGGCCACGCCCATCGGTTCCTCCGCTACCGTGGTCACCATCTCCCTCTCCGAGCGCACCCGAAACCCCATAACCGCCGGCCAGTGGATGCGGGTGGGGATCCCGGCGTGGTTTGTGAGCCTGTCCCTGGGCACCTTGCTCGTCATCATGGGGACGCTCACGGGGTTCTACTAGGCCATGGGTGCCGGGGCTGTCGTCACCTCCACCCTGATCTTCGTCGCCACCTACGGTTTGATCTTCTCCGAGCGGGTACACCGGACNATCGCCGCCCTGGCCGGNGCGGTNGCCATGATCTCCGCCGGGATCGGCCTNGGGTTTTACGACTGGGAGACGGCCGTCTCCGCCATCGACTTNAACACCATCGGGCTTCTCCTGGGNATGATGATCATCGTGGGCATCCTCCAGAAGACAGGTTTTTTTCAATACGCCGCCATCGTGGTCGCCCAGTGGACGAAGGGCAACCCGTGGTGGCTGCTCCTCTCCCTGGCCGGGTTCACGGCCCTGGTGTCTACCATCCTGGACAACGTGACCACCATCGTCATGGTGGCCCCGGTCACCGTGTCCATCGCCGAGGTGGTGGGGATAAACGCGATTCCGTTTTTGATCGCGGAGGCGGTGTGCTCAAACGTGGCCGGCGTGGCGACCTTGGTCGGTGATCCGCCCAACATCCTGATCGGCTCGGCCGCGGGACTATCGTTCAACGACTTCCTTTCGCATCTTGGGCCCATAGTGCTCGTGGTGGTGTGCTATCATTCCTGCTCCTCAAGTGGCTCTTCCGGCGCGAGCTCGCCGTGCCCCCGGAGCACGTGCGCACGCTCCTTTCCATGGACGCCCGGAGGGCGCTGGTGGACCCGGGGACCATGCGAAAGATGCTCACCATGATCGGCCTCACCGTGGTCTTGTACCTCATCCACGATCTCTTGGGGCTTCCCCCGGGGCTCGTGGCCCTGATCGGGGCCTCGTTGGGGCTCCTGTGGGTGCGGCCTAAGGTGGAGGAGGTGCTGGCTGAGATCCACTGGGATGTGCTTCTCTTCTTCATGGGCCTGTTCATCGTGGTGGGGGGGCTTGAGTCGGCCGGGGTGCTGGCCTGGGTGTCCGCGCACCTGGGGTTCCTGGCGAGCTCAGGGATNCTCATAGCGGCGCTCGTGATCCTATGGGCCAGTGCCCTCATGTCGGCGGTGGTGGATAACATCCCGTTCACCATCGCCATGCTCCCGGTGATAAAAGGCCTGGGGGTCCAGGGGGTGGCCACGGGACCCTTGTGGTGGGCGCTCGCGTTGGGTGTGGGTTTCGGGGGGAACGCCACCCCCATCGGGGCCACGGCCAACGTGGTGGCGATATCGGTGTCCGAGCGCACCGACAGCCCTATCACCGTGCGCCACTGGATGAAGTCCGGGACCTGGCTGGCTGTGCTCGGCTGCGGGGTAGCGAGCCTGGCGATCTTCTTGGGGGTGAGCTTTGGCTGGTTTTCCTGAGGGAGTAAAAGAGGTCGCCCAGGGCGTGTACCTCGTGGACGCCTGGCAGTTCGGGCGGCCGCGCTGCGGGGGGGTGTACGTGGTCCAGGGGGAGGAAGCAGCCCTGGTGGAGTCCGGGACTTCCCTTGCGGCGGATCGGATCCTGGGGGCGCTTTCTGCCCTGGGGATCGGGCGGACTGAGGTGTGCTGGCTCTTCCTCACCCATATTCACCTTGACCACGCCGGGGGGGCG
>MTNI01000085.1 GCA_002011415.1 Candidatus Acetothermia bacterium JdFR-47 | reverse complement strand
CCGGAACTCGCAGAACCCGTGGCCCTGGTCCCCGCAGGCCAGCCGCATGAACTCCCGCAGCTTGACCCCTTCGATCTCGGGGGGATACTGGAAGGCCAATAGCAGCCCCTTTTTGGCCCGCTCATCTGGCGGGAGGTGGGTGATCTCCTCGCCGGCAAGCAGGATCTTCCCCCGCTGGATCTGGTAGTCGGGGTGGCCGGCCAGGGCAAAGGCCAAGGTGGACTTGCCGGAGCCGTTTGGTCCCATGAGGGCGTGCACCTGGCCTTCTTCCAGGGCCAAGTTCACCCCTTGGAGGATGGTCTTTCCGCCCACGGTCACGTTCAGGTCTTCAACTTCCAGGACAGCCATGGCGAAAATGGTACCTTTTGGGTCCCTTTTTAGCAAGGGCCAGAGGGTCTCGTTTAGCGCGTGGCCAGGCCGCTGGGGGGGGTCTCAAGAGCCCTCTACCACATCGCCTTCCGGGGAAACGCGGGCCAGGACTATCCTCCTCGCTGAAGTGAGGCACAATGCCTCCTGGTGGCAGTTCGGTTCAACCTGGCTGCGGGGGAGAGCTACCGCAGGCTCAAGGGGACGAGAAACCGGAAGAGGCACAGAGAGCAGCGGCTCGAAAGCTGCTCCTCATCGCTCGTGCCGTGTACCGTTCGGGGCAGCCCTACTTGCCCACTGAGCCCTCAGGGGGTTGACATGCAATCCAGCATCTGACCCCTGGACTGCGCAACGTAGCCGGGCAGTGAAGCCCGGATGAAACCTGATCCAGCCGTCCGGGTCCTCGGCGTGGGCCTCCCTGCAACGTAGCCGGGCAGTGAAGCCCGGATGAAACCCCATCATCTGCGCCCAATACGGACTCACCCTCGACCCTGCAACGTAGCCGGGCAGTGAAGCCCGGATGAAACAATCCGGTTGGGGAGATCGCGGACATGCTCGAGGACCTGCAACGTAGCCGGGCAGTGAAGCCCGGATGAAACCGCCTGGTGTACCCCTCGTCCATCGCGTAGTCCACCCTGCAACGTAGCCGGGCAGTGAAGCCCGGATGAAACGGTGTCCCCCGCTCTTCGCAATTGTAGCGGCCCTCGGCCCCCAGTTCCGCGATACCCGCCGACCAGACCTCCCCCGGACCCCGGGGGCACCCTCTCAAGGAGAGGAGTCCAGACCAGATCAGCAGTTCCCCCACTGCACGGAACCCCCGGCACTTCATGCCCCACTTACGGTCCGCGCATCCCAAGGCTTTGCCCCCATGAACGTGGGATAGGCCCCCTTCGCTCCCTTGCTGCCACGCATGGGTGAAACCCAGAGCTCCACGTCCCTGGGCCAACCTCTGCCCGCGGCGATGGCTACCGGTCCTGCTGCTATCAAGGCCCTGAGCCCCCCGGCCCCTACGGGACGTCGTGGCAGGGGCAACACCAGGGAGGGGCTCGCGCCTCTTTCCTGCGGGGCTAAGAACCCGATGGGCCGGGGCTCCAGCCCCGCCCCCAAGGCCATGGGATACAAGGGCAAGGCCTCCCAGGCGAGGAGCACCGCCACGGGATGAACGCGAACTCGTTGACACTCCTTCTCCTCGGAGGGGTTCCGCGCCCGGTCAGCCCACTCCCGGTATTGGCTTCCGTGCCAGCCCAGCTGGGGGGCGGAGGGGATTACCTCTCCCGGATAGATCAGCACACCTTCCTCAAAGAGGACCCGCCGCAAGCCCGCCGGGAACCCGAGTTGCCCGGCCAATTGGTGTGCCTCATCGAGTGTCTTGAAAAAAGCCTGCCGGCCCTTCGTGGTGTCGAATGGGGTAGGGATCGGCCTGTTCATGTCCCTTCTGTTAGGGGCTAGGTAGGCTTGCAAGAAAGCCGCGCGGTGGCGATCCCCTTGAGAGACCGCTTCCCCAAGGAACCGAAAATACTCGCCGCCCAGATCCTTGATCCTACTTGCGTCAGGGTGGATCTTGAGCCCCTGGCGGTCCAAGCTGCTCAGATGGTCGGCCAAAGCTTCCAGGAGGCTGTCCCTGTCCAGCCCGCAAAGAACCGGCACCGGCCCCCAGGGCTTTTCCACGAAACACAGGGTCGCCTCCTTGCCTTGTTCTTCCTCCAGTATCCGCAAAGCCCCGTAGGCGGTCAGGGCTGCCAAGGGGAAGTCCCAGTGCCTTAGCGCGCTGAGCTCAACTGCTAACGCCTCCAACCTCATGATGCCGCCTGGTCCGCCAGCCGTAGGAGCGCCTCCAGGAAGGCAAGCCCCCAGTATCCGTACTCTCGATGGAGGTGGGTGGTCAACCCTAGCCACCCGCTCTCTAACCTATCCAGCCCATGATCGCCGGCGATACGCCACCTACCTGGCCCCAACCAAGGTAACTCCTCCTCAACTTGGTAGCCCGAGAGATCTGGGGAGGGCTGGGGAAGCGGGCGCCCGTAGCCGTGGTGAGTGCCGACGAGGTACGCCTCCAAGGCGGCTGCTCCCGCTTCCAAGAGCGCGGCCGCCCCTTGGTGTTCGTGTCGCAGTCCTTTCGGATACCCTGCGCGCTCCCGCGCCTGGCCTAGGGCTTGGCCGGTGAGCCGGGTGCCGCTCTTGGCCAAGGGAGGCTCCGAGATCCCTTCCGGAGGCGCGGAAAGCACCAGCCAAACTTGGAATCTCTCGTCCAGTTTCCCCAAGTCGTGCCTCCGGGCCGCGGAGGAGAGGGCCCTCGTCAATCTCCGGTCCAACCCCAACCGAGCTGCGAAGTCCTTCGCTTTCTCTTCTACCTTGATAGAATGCTCCTCTAGGGATACTGGTTCCTCGCCTCCAATGGACAGCAGCTCTCCCCTGCGCCGCAGGATCAGCCCCGGATAACCCTGGGGAACGTACCAATACAGACTCCGAGGGTGGCGGGCGAACACCTCAAGGGCTCGTCGCCACCGGTGTTCCTCAGGGAGGAAGGCCGCGAGGTCCCTGAGGAAAGCTTTAACCCAGCGATCGTCTATCTCATCTTCTTTCAGTGAAGTCCCTATCTTTACCAAAAAATCCTTTATCATCCGGCGGTTCAACGAAATTTTTTCCTCTCTTTCCGCTTGGGTGATGCCTTCCAAGGGGAGGAGGCGTTGGATGAGGGATTCTGCAGTCTCCTTCGGTCCCGAAAGCTCTCCCGCTTCGGCCTCCTCAGGATACTTCCCTTTCGCAGGAAGTTCCGCCCACAAGGGCGAGCCGGGGTGCAATCGCAGGAACCAGGGATCTGGACCCAGTTCAGCCACATCCTCTACCGGCACCTCGCTATCCGGATCCCAAGCGAACTCATCCAAACCGCCGTAAGCCGCGGGGAGGAAGAGCGTATCCCCGGGACGGATCTTGAAAGCACCGATCACCTCTGCCGTCTCACCGTCCCAACGGATGGCCACCCATCCCCTCTCAAGGGTCCTCTGCCTACCCGGTTCCTCCACTCCCTCGAGGTCCGAGGAATCAGTAACCTTACCGGAAAGCCAATCGCGGGCTGCATATAGTGGGAGCTCTAGGAGTTCATGAGGTCGGGGTGGGGCCAAGGCTAAGAGCTCGCTCAGGACCCCTGTGCGCTCCATACGGCGGAGATCCTCCTCGTCTGCTGGAAGATCTGCGCGCCAGACTAGATTTACGGTGGGAAGGACGGGTCTCATGCCGTGCAGGTATGGCTCGGGCGCTGGCGCCGGTCCAGGGGATGGTTCGGTCATGGCGAAAAGCCGTACCACCGTCTCGGTAAGCGGTACAGGGGTAGCTCCCCGGTGCCAGACCTCACTAGAGACCCGGACACGTCCGATGAAATGGATCCCTAGGTCCTCCACCTCCTGTAGTCAGGCCCAAGCGTTGGCCAAAGTCTCCTTGTCGTAAGGCCAACCGGGGTATCTCGGGGCATAGATCACAATCACCGGCGTCGTCGGCCAGCGCCCGCGCCGGCCCACCCTACCCAAGCGTTGGAACAACGAGTCCAATGGTGCGTGTTCGGTGACAAGCCCCCCGAAGTCCAGATCCGCTCCCACCTCGATGGCTTGAGTTGATACGAGAAAGTCCAATTCCCCTTCATCCACCATTTTTTGGATCTCCACGCTGCTGTGAGCTATGCGTTCCCTGTCATAAGGCCGGGCTCGCCCGATTAAAAGGAGGGCCTTTCCTTGTTCTAGGAGGGAGCGGTATACCGCCCGGGCCCTCGCTGTCGTGTTGCACACCACGAGGATTGGCCTTTCAAGGTCATCCTTCAGTCTAAGGGCTTCCCTGGCCAACTTCTTGGCCAGGGGATCCAGGTCCTTTCGGGGGCCAGAAGACACCGTTACCTTACACAATGGTTTGCTGGTTGACCAAATGCGGGAAAGCTTGGGATGTCTCTGGTCCTGCTCGGTGGCTTGGAAAACCTTCTCGGGCGGGATCTCCAACGTTGCAAGAGTGGCGGTAAGGGCCACGATCTGGGGACTGGGGCGGCCGACCTTTTCACCGTCCCTCTCGGCCATCTTGGCCACCGTTTTCAAGGTATCAAAGAAGGGCCGTTCCAGGTGGGCTTCATCCAGCAGAAATAGGGTATCTATGCCGAACAACCCGGCCTCCACCGGCCAGGCTTGAGGGGCAAGCCCATAACCTCGGAACAGCAAGCGGCTGCCGGCCTGATCTACAGTGGAGAGGACCACCGTCGGCGCAGCTGGATCGGCTACAAGATGACGGTCCAAGGGCATCCCCCCGCGAAGCTTCACTATATGGAACGGGGTTTCCCCTCCCATACGGAGCAGGGCCTCGGCCACTTTCAGGAGAACAGGACTAGATTCCTTCCCCTCCAAGGCCCCCTCCAACAGGTCCTTGAGCCGAGATGCCCTCTCCTCGGCTTGGTCCACCACCAGCCGCCGGTTAACCACGTAGACCACTCGCCTGGGGGCGGCGGGAGCCAGCGCCATGTGGAACAGAGCTATGTCNAACGTGGCGGTCTTCCCGCTGCCGGTGGGCAGGGCCACAGCCGGAGGCCATCCGGCTGCTATCACCTCTCGCAGGAGCGCCTCTTGCCAGGGATAGGGTGCACATCCCCACGCCGCTTGAAAGAAATCGTAAAAATCCGCGATCCCCAAGTCGTTCACAGGTTCCCCTCCCTCCACGGGACCATCAGTCCAATCCCAAGGTACCGTCCACGCCCCAACAGGATTGGCCCTCTGATCTCCCGGTCGAACTCCAGCCACACGTGGGTTACATAGGAGCGGATGGGTGTCCCCTTGTCCCAGTCCTCCCGCAGGGCGAAGGTGCGGCTCTCGGGGACTCCGGGGATAGGGGACCTCGGCCCTATTCCACCGCGACAGGGCTCTGGCAAGCCAGCGTACCGGCAGCTCATTCTCAGAGCTTCCAAGGTATCCGTACCGCCTTTAGGATGGCGATCGAAGATCACCGGGGTTACCGTGGCCCACCGCCGCCCACCAGCTTGCCACCGCAGCGGATTCAGAGCCCAAACCGTCGGCCTTTCCAAGCTAGCGCGTTGAAGGTTAAGTTGCAGGCCGCCTGGGAGCACGATCTTCTTGAGGGCCGTTGCCCAGGCCAACACCTTCGCCCGCACCCCAGGCTTTATCCCCGAAGGCTCCAACAGAGCCAATCCGAGGATCCGGCCATCGGCGTGGGCATGACCGACGTTAGGGAGCGGAATAAGGGCATAGTGAGGAGCGCGCAGCGGCTCTCCCTGAGGGTCATGGCCTGTTAGTTCTGGGGGCGCAGCATCCCCCGCCCTCGAGAGCAGCGCGATCCGGGCGCGGGCGGTGAGAGCTTGTGCCCAGGCCAAAGGCAAGAAAGGCTGGATCCGCCAAATGAGGGCCACTCTCCAAGGGTTGGACCAATGGGGCTCTTCCCCACATGCATATGGGACGAACCGTGCTGGGAGCTCCCGGATTCCTCGCTGAAAATTCCGTTCCAGCCGCTCGAAAAAGCCGGGGTAGGGTACCCGAAGGTATCTTGTTTCTACTTCTCCAGCGGCTTCCCCTGCCGGTTGCCAGAGGATGAACCCATGACCATCTCCTTCTGCTGTACGCAACGGGGGCAATTTCCTGGCCAGGGAAACGACCACTTGGCTATAGCTGCTGCCGAGGTAAACCACCCCTGAGCTCACCGTCACTAGCGCTTTCCATATCCGGTGTGGGGGCTCGGCTTGCCAAACGAAGTAGACCCTGTCCTCCTCCAAGCTCGCCGCTTGGCAACGACGAGGTTGTAGAGGGCGCTGCTTCCTTGCAAATTCATTGGGAGGAACGAAAGTTCGCCATCTGGTAACGGATCTCAACCGGGGAGCCCAAATTTCGGGCAGCCCTTGGGTCTCCAGCCACCGTAACGCCATTTCTTCCTCGGGATCGCGCCCTCGCCTCCCCCAAGAAGCCACCAACGCGGCGAAGAGTCGGGCCGGATGCGGTGGCCACTCGAGCTCGCCACTGCCCCTGACGTTCACCCGCCGCTGGGGATACCAAACCTCAAATACGAGCAATCGAACCCCCGCCCTCAGATGTAAGCCCATCTTATTCACGCTCGGCTGGGATGGGGCAGCAGGACGTGGGAGGGGGACACCTTGCGGGACCGCGGGAGGGTTCCGGACACCCCGCCCACCGGCC
>MTNI01000037.1 GCA_002011415.1 Candidatus Acetothermia bacterium JdFR-47 | reverse complement strand
GAGGTTAAGTTCGGCACGGTGTACGTGGCCGCTTACTCCCCCCGGCCTTACACCCGGGCAGCGCGGCTTCCCGACTCGATCCCTCGGGAGGAGAAGTCCCGCCGTCTGGCGGAGGTGCTCTCCCTCACGCGCCGCATCGCCCATGAGCTCCATCGCNCCCGCATCGGCGGGAGGGAAGAGGTGCTGGTGGAGGGCTACCTCCCCGAGAAGAGGTTGTATCATGGCAAGACCAAGGACTTCCGGACCGTGCTCTTTCCGGGGGAGGAGGCGCTCGTGGGCACCTTTGTGGAGGTGCTGGTGGAGGCGGCCTCGCCAGGGGCGATGGAGGGCTGTGTGGTGAAGGAGCGGGTGGCATGATCCTCACGGTGACGCTCAACCCCACGCTGGACAAGTTCTATTGGGTGGATCACCTGCCTCTCTCCCTGGAGCGGGTGGAGGAGGAGATCCTGATCCGGGCGAAGAAGTCGGATTCCTCCGCTGGTGGCAAAGGGATCAACGTGTCCATCTTCCTCGCCTGCATGGGCGTGGAGACGGTGGCTATGGGGTTCCTGGCCGGACACACCGGTCAGATCATCCTGCGGGACGTGCTGAAACGGGGGGCCACCGCCAACTTCGTATGGATCGAGGGCGAGAACCGGACCAACGTCACCATCATCGAGCGGGGCAAGGAATACCACCCGGTCAAGATCCACGAGGAGGGGCCGCACATCCCGGAGCGGGCGGTGGAGGTGTTCCTCCGCAAATACAGCCGCATGCTCAAGCGGGCGGAGTACGTGGTGCTCGGTGGGGCCTTGCCTCCCGGCATCCCGGTCGACTTCTACCGAAGGCTGGTGCGGATAGCCAAGGACCAGGGGGTGCGGACGGTGGTGCACGCAGGGCGGGACGCCCTGCGCGAGGCGATCCCGGAGGGCCCCTATTTCGTTAAGCCCGACGTCCGGGAGGAGGCCGAAGTGGGGGGGCTACCGGCCCGCACTGAGGAGGAGATCATCCAAGCCGGTAAACGTGCCGTGGAACAAGGGGTGGAGATCTGCCTCATCTCCCACCACGTCACCGGCGATATCCTCATCACGCGTGAGGGGGTGTGGGACCTGGAGGCGCGGGTGCCCTTGACCAAGTACAAGAACCTGGTGGGGGCGGACGATGCCCTGGTTGCCGGAGTGCTGTATCGGCTCGTAGAAGGAGATACCGTGCTGGACGCGGTGCGGTTCGGGATGGCGGCAGCGATAGCCTCGGCCGAGATCGAGCCCAAGCTCTGCCTCAGCAGGTCCGCCATAGAGCTCGAGATGCGGGAAGTCGAGGTTCGTCGTAAGGAGGGCGGATGAAGGCACGCGAGCTCATGCGACGCGATCTGACCTCAGTGGAGCCCGATACCCCCGTGTCCGAGGTGATCTATCTCATGGAGCAGGCGGGTCTCTCTGCCATCCCAGTGCTCGACGACGAGGGAGTGCTGGTGGGCGTGATCTCGGAGCGCGACATCATCCGGGCCGCACTGCCCGGGTATCTAGAGATGCTGCACTCCGCTTCCTTCCTCCCCAACCTTAACCAACTCTCCAAGCGCCTCAAGGAAATGGCGCCCGAGCCCGTGTCCAAGTACATGAACCCCGATGTCATCTTCGTGCATCCCGATGACGAGGACTTGCAGATCGCCGACACCCTCATCCGCAACGAGCTCAAGCAGCTCCCGGTTGTGGACGACCAGGGACACCTCGTCGGGGTGATACGGAGGATCGACCTCTTATATCGCCTCAGCTAGCTGTGGAGTTCATCGCTCTGGACCTTGAGACCACCGGCCTCGACCCCGGGAGGGACGAGATCATTGAGGTGGGGCTGGCGTGGTTCACGGAGTGCGGCCCCGGGGACGTCCTGTCCCAGCTCGTGCGCCCGTCCCGACTGCCCCCGCCGGGAGCCCTTGCGGTGACCGGGATCGACCCCGAGGAGCTCTCCTCAGCCCCGCCCCTGGAGTCCGTACTGCCGAACGTGCTCAGTGCTTTGGCCGGGCGGGTGGTGGTGGCCCACAACGCCCCCTTCGACCGGGCGTTCCTCGCCCACGCCGCCCGGCGCCTGGGGCTGGAGTTTCCTCGGGCTAGTTGGGTAGACACCCTGGCCCTGGCCCGGGCGGTCTGGCCTGCCCGGCTCGGCCATTCACTGGCGGCCCTGAAACGGAGGTTCGGCTTGGACGGGGAGCCNCATCGGGCGGGACCGGANGCGCTGGCCGCCGGTCGGATCTTCTTGGCCCTACTTGAAGAGATCGGACGCCTCTCCCCCCGGGCCAGGGAAGCATTGGGGAAGCACCTCCCCGAGGAGGTCCGGNGGTGGCTGGAGGCGGGAGCGGAGGCGAGCGGGATCGAGGGCGCCTTCGCACGCCTGGAGCGGCTCCCTGGCTTCGACCGCCGCCCGGGGCAGAGGTCCTTCGCCCGGGCGGTGCTCTCCGCCTTCCAGGAGGGAGGCATCGCGCTCCTCGAGGCCGGGCCAGGGACAGGCAAGACCTATGGCTACCTCGTGCCCCTCCTCCTTCACCTGGCCGAGCACGGTGGGCGGGCGGTGGTAGCCACCCGCACCCGCGCCTTGCAAGAGCAGCTTTGGCGCCGGGACCTTCCCACCCTGCTACGCGAGCTTTCCCTCTCCCTTCCGGTGGCGCTCCTGAAGGGGAGGGAGAACTACCTGTGCCTGCGTCGGTTGGAGGAGGCGAGGCTCAGGCTGCAGGCAGAGGAGTTCCTCGGCCCCTTGCTTTCCTGGGCCGGGCGCACGCGCACCGGGGACNTGGAGGAGGTGGAGGAGCTGTGGAGCCACCCGGAGGGGCGCCGACTGATCTCCGAGGTGCGGGACGTGCCGTGGCGTTGTGGGGGAGCAGCCTGCCCGTTCTTCCGCAAGTGCCCCTCCCGCCGGGCCCGGGAGCGGGCCCGGGAGGCGGCGCTGGTGGTGGTCAACCACGCCCTCCTGGGGGCGGACCTGGCCATTGGGGGCAGGGTGCTCGGGGAGTACGACCTGCTGGTGGTGGACGAGGCCCACGGGCTTCCGGACGCCCTGCGCGACGCGTTCAGCCCCTCGCTCTCCCCTACCACGGTGCCGCGCTTTTTGGGGGAGCTCAGGCGGGGCAAACAAGGGCTCCTCTCCCGATGGCAGGAGCTGACTTCGGTGGAGGGTGTCCGCAGGGACTGGAGGAGGGTGGGGGACGCCCACCGGACCCTGTGGGCGAGCCTGGAGCGCCTCATCCCGGCCGAACCGACCCGGTATACCGGCGAGGACCTCAGGGGGGCGCAGGGCCCAGGGGAGGAGCTCTCCGGGGCGCTCCTTGCGCTATCTCGGTCGCTTGAGGGGGTGGCCAATGGTCTCCCGGACGAGGAGGGGGAGCGGGCCCGAGCTATGGCCGCCGAGGCGGCCCACTTGGCGGAGCTCGTGCGGGCGCTCCTGTGGCCCGGCGGGGAGGAGTACGTATTCTGGTCCTCCCGTGAACAGGCCGGTCCCACCCTACACGCCAGCCCGGTGGAGCTCGCGGGACTGCTTGCAGGGGCCCTGTGGCCGAACCTGCACGGGGCCGTGCTCACTTCGGCCACCTTGGCTGTGGGCGGGGGCGTGGGGCACCTGGTTCGGGAGCTAGGGATCCCTGAGGAGCGTGCCTTCTTCCGTCGCTGGCCATCGCCGTTTCCCTACGACCGGGTGCGGGCGTTCGTCACCCCTTTCCTCCCCCATCCCNATGACGAGGGGTACCCGGCCGCCTTGGCGTCCCTCTTGAGGGCGGCGCTTCAGGCCGCGCCTTGTCGGGCCCTGGCCCTGTTCACCTCACGTCGGCTCCTTGCCGCCACCCGCGAGCACCTCGCGGGCCTCCCCCTCCTGAGCCAGGGGGAGGACGGGGAGGGAGAGCGGCTCATCTCCGCGTTCCGCGTCCATCCCCCGCCGGTGCTGCTCCTGGGGCTCGACACCTTGTGGGAGGGGGTGGATCTACCGGGGGAGGAGCTGGAGATGCTCTTCATCACCAGGCTCCCGTTTCCGGTCCCTACCGATCCCTTGGCCCAGGCCCAGGCCGAGCGCATTCGGACGCGGGGGGAAGATCCGTTTTGGCTCCTGTTCCTCCCCAGGGCGGTCCTCAAGCTCAGGCAAGGCGCGGGCCGGCTCGTCAGGTCTCCGGAGGATCGGGGCGCCATCGTGATCACCGATCCCCGCGCGGTCAGGCAGCGTTACGGGAAGCGGTTCCTCGAGGAACTGCCGGTCCCCGTTCGGGTGATCGACCGCCCGGAGGCGCTTCCTGTTGCCCTGAAGGAGCTTTTTGGCTAACCTAGGCGTCACGATGGCCTACGTACGTTGGAGTAAGTATTTCCTCCCCACTTGGAAGGAAGAGCCTGCCGAGGCCGAGCTCCCNAGCCATAAGCTCATGCTCAGGGCCGGGCTCATCCGGAAGCTGGCTGCCGGGGTCTACGAGTTCCTTCCGTTGGGCTTCCGGGTCCTCAAGAAGGTGGAGGCCATCGTGCGCGAGGAGATGGACGCCGCCGGTGGGATCGAGCTCAAGCTCCCCGTGCTCCAGCCGGAGGAGCTGTGGCGGCGCACAGGCCGCTGGGACGACTTCGGCCCAGAGATGTTCAAGCTAAAGGATCGCAAGGGCCAGTGGTTTGCCCTCGGTCCTACCCACGAAGANGTGATCACCGAGCTCGCCTCCCGAGAGATCCGTTCCTACCGGGAGCTCCCGCTCCTCCTCTATCAGATCGGGGAGAAATACCGGGACGAGATCAGGCCCCGGTACGGGGTCATGCGNGCCCGGGAGTTCATCATGAAGGACGGNTACAGCTTCCACACCTCCTGGGAGTCCCTGGAGGAGACCTACCGGGCCATGTACGACGCCTACTACCGGGCGTTCGTGCGCTGCGGGCTCAAGCTGGCGGTGGTGGAGGCCCCCTCCGGGCTCATGGGGGGGTCTGTGTCCCACGAGTTCATGGCCCTGGCAGAAAGCGGTGAAGAAGAGGTGGCGACCTGCAATTCCTGTGGCTATGCCGCCAACNGTGAGGTCGCCCGCACCCNTCCTCCGGCCCCGCCTCCCGGGAAGGAGGAAGAGCTCAAGCTCGTCCCCACCCCTGAGGTGCGGACCGTTGATGAACTGGTGCAGTTCCTCAGGATCGATCACCGGCNGGTGGTGAAGACCTTCCTCTACGTGGGGCGCGGGGGCCCCATGGCCGTCTTGGTGCGGGGAGACCAGGAGCTCGAGGAGGCCAAGCTCCTCGAGGCGGTAGGCGATCCCACCCTCAGGCGGGTGGACGACCCGGCCGAGGCGGAGGAGATCGCCGGGGCCCCGTTCGGTTTCCTGGGCCCTATCGACCTTTCTCTTCCCATTTGGGCGGACGAGGCGGTCAGGGACATCCCCTCCGCGGTGGTGGGCGCCAACCGGGTGGACCACCACTACGTGGGCGCCAGGGCGGGGCGGGACTTCCGGGTGGACCGGTATCTGGACCTCCACCGGGTCAGTGCTGGGGAGCCCTGCGCTAAGTGTGGGGCCCCGCTCTCCATCCGGCGCGGCATCGAGGTGGGTCAGATCTTCCAACTGGGCACCAAGTACTCCGAGGCCCTGGGTGCCACCTACCTCGACGAGCGGGGCCAGGCCCATCCCATGATCATGGGCTGCTACGGGATCGGGATCTCACGCATCGTGGCCGCGGTGATCGAGCAGCACCACGACGAGCAGGGCATCTCCTGGCCTGTCTCAATCGCCCCGTTCCACGTCTTGGTGACGGTTCTCGATCCTGAGGCCGAGGAGCAGCTCTCGCTCGGGGAGCGGTTGGCAGAAAAGCTCGACCGGGCCGGCTTCGAGGTGCTCCTGGATGACCGGCCTTGCAGCCCCGGCGAGAAGTTCCACGACGCCAAGCTCATCGGAATCCCGCTCCTGGTGGTGGTGGGCCAGAGGTCCCTCGCCAAGGGGCAGGTGGAGCTGGAGCGCCGGGCGGACGGCCTGCGGACCACTGCCCCCGCCGATCCCGAGGGCCTCCTTCCCAAGGTACGCGAGCTTTTGCGTGCCGAGCTGGTTTGATTCCGGGAAGAGCGCATGCTATACTGAGCTTGCGCTCGAATCGCGCTCCATTCCCATGAAAGTTTCAGCCGTAATTCCAGCGTACAACGAAGCCGAGCGAATCGGTGCTGTGCTTGAACCCCTACGCGCGACACCTCTGGTGGACGAGATCGTAGTGGTGGACGATGGTTCTACCGATGGAACGGCGGAGATCGCCAAGCGCTACGGGGTGAAACTGGTTCGCCTGCCGGAAAACAAGGGAAAGGCAGCTGCTTTGGACGCCGGGGTCCGGGCTGCGGAAGGCGATGTGCTTTTGTTTCTCGACGCCGACCTCGTGGGCCTTCGGCCTGAGCACATAGAGAAGCTGCTTTCCGCTTACCAGGAGGGGGATGCGGAGATCGTCATCGGGGTGTTCCGGGAGGGTCGGGCTGGTACCGACTTCTCCATGCGCATCGCCCCGTTCCTCTCAGGACAGCGGGTCCTCTCCCGCCGGGTTTGGGAACGCATACGCGGCACAGTGGAGGAGATGGAGTTCGGGGTGGAGGCGGCGCTCACCAAGCTGGCGCTGAAAGAGGGTTGGCGGCACAAGAAGGTGGAGCTTGAGGGCGTGAGCCATGTGCGCAAGGAGGAGAAGCGGGGGCTCGCCGCCGGTGTGGCGGACAGGCTCGCCATGTACTGGGACATCCTTCGCTCTTTGGTGAAAAGGATCTAGCCTC
>MTNI01000010.1 GCA_002011415.1 Candidatus Acetothermia bacterium JdFR-47 | reverse complement strand
ATGAGACGTTCCCGGGCCGCTCGGTCCCCCTGCCGCATGCGGCGGGCGAGCTCCCTCTCCTCGTCTTCCGAGAGGGGCGGGATGCGAGCTACCTCCGACAAGTACAGCCGGAGGATGTCCGCGTCCTCTCCCTCTGTGGTCCGCACCTGTCTGGCCTCGTTCATGGCGCCTCGCGGCCGAGTGTACTGCGGTCAGGGGCGTAGATCCACGAAAACGCCCGCTCGTCTTTCCTCCCGACAGCGTCGACAATGCCGGTGTGTATGGGCATTAGGGCTTGGGCGTGGCTGCCCGCAGCAGCCGCCTTCGGCGGGCTTGCCTGCCCGGCGGGGTATCCAGGGGTCGATTGGTCTGCCCTGCCGGATCGCATGTTCAAGGCCCCGGGTGTGGTCTACCACGCTGGGTACCTCCACCTCTTCGCCTCCCACTGCTTCGCAGGCGAAGGGCGGCCTTGTTTCTTCCGCACCTGCGACCTTTGGGTCTTCGAAGAGCTCTAAACTCTACGGCGAGACAGACGGCCGAGAACTGCCTCCGCCTCTGGCGCTTGACAACCGGACAAGCCAGCTTTAGACTGAAGGTGTAAAACGTTTTTTTACGAGATGGCTGTGACGATAAAGGACGTAGCAAAACGGGCTGGGGTGTCCATTGCCACTGTTTCCAACGTCATAAACGGCAGCCGGCATGTGAGCGCCGAACTCGAGGAAAAGGTGAGGCGCGCCATAGCTGAGCTCGGCTATCAGCCAAATCCTCTGGGCAGGGCCCTCAGAAAGGGGGAGGCCTATACGGTGGCGCTCTTGCTCCCCGACCGGAGCAACTCGTTCTTCGCCCAGGTGGCCTGGGGTGTAGAGGAACAAGTCCGCCGCTATGGTTATGCCCTGATCACCTGCAATACCGACGAGGACCCCGAGCTTGAAGCTTTCTATGTCTCCTCGCTTCTCAACCGCAGGGTCGCCGGGTTCATTGTTGCCCCCACCTCGCTGGGGCGAGAGACCCTGGCGCCCATTGTTCACCAGAGGGTCCCGTTGGTGGTGGTTGACCGAGTCATCGATGGGCTTCCGGTAGACCAGGTGTTTTCGGACAACGAGGGCGGAGCTTACTTGGCCACCCAGCATCTGATCAGACTTGGGCATCGCCGCATCGGTCTGCTGGTCGGGATCAGTGGGATCAGCTCTATTCAAGACCGGATTCGCGGCTACAAGCGGGCCATCGAGGAAAGCGGGTTAACTTTGGATGAGCGCTTAATCGCGCCTGGCTGCTCTCAGATCGAGGAGGGCGCTGCCGCGGCGGAGTACTTGCTTGCCCGCAGCGATGCCACTGCCATTTTCAGCACCAACAACATGATGACCTTGGGAGCGTTGAGGTCCTTGAAGAAGCTAGGAATCAAGTGTCCTGACGATGTTTCTCTGGTCGGGTTTGATGACTCAGAGTGGGCGTCCGTGATCACTCCAGGGCTCACGGTGGTGGCGCAACAAGCCTACGAGATGGGTTTCTTAGCGGGCGCCCTTCTGTTCCGGAGGCTTACCCGCAAGCAGGAGGCACCCAAGCCCAGGACTATTAAGCTGAGGACAACGCTTATCACAAGGGAGTCTACTGCCAAGCCGCGGAAGGTGTCGGAGGTAGCTTCCGGCGAGGCCCCAGCGGGGCAAACAACCGAGCTTGGTTTGGCCTCGCCGGTAAAGTCACGAAGGTTTCGAGAAGGGGGGTGATCGAGGAGGAAAAAGTTCGGGGTTGAAAACCAAAAATTGTGAAAAAGGGAGGTTGTTAGTATGTGGAGGAAGAGTTACCTAATAGGATTGCTTGTCGTTGTTCTTCTTCCTTGGCTGGCTTGGGCTCAGGCAGGTCATGAGTACGTAGTTCCTTCCGCGACCACCCTCGAGGCGATCGCGCAGGAGACCTTCGGCGACGCCGCTTATGCGCCGGCCATCATGGCGGCCACGAACCGCAAGCACATCGAGGATCCTGCCATTGTAAGGATCCCCTCGCTTCAGACCCCCATCGAGGCCGGCTGGAAGATCTGGATCCCCGACAAGGACTGGGCCGACGCCTTCCTCTCGGTTTGGAACCCGGCCAAGCCGGAGCTCCTGTTCGGCACGCCTCCGGGCGGCCAGCTGGTGGTGGCCTCCTGGTGGACGGCGGGCGGTGAGGCCGAGGGGCTGAACGCCCTGTTCGAGATCTATCACAAGTACTATCCCGATGTGGAGATCGTGAACGCCACCATCGCTGGTGGGGCCGGCTTCGTCTTCCGCGCGGTCATCAAGCCGCGGCTTATCGCAGGCGATCCGCCGGACACCTTCCAGCTCCACGCCGGTCTCGAGGTGGAGGGCTACAGTCCGGAGACCTACCTTGAGCCCTTGGACGACCTATACGCCATCGAGGGTTGGGATAAGGTGTTCCCGCCCGACCTCATGGACCTTCTGGTCTACAAGGGCCACTACTGGGGCGTGCCGGTAAACATCCACCGGGCCAACGTCCTGTGGTACGACAAGGGGATCTTCGAGAAATACAACCTCACCCCGCCGAAGAACTGGGATGAGTTCTTCACCATCTGCGAGAAGCTAAAGGCCGAGGGCATCGTCCCCATCGTCATGGGCACCGCCGGCGGTTGGGAGGCGGGCCACGTCTTCGAGACCATCTTGATCAGCACCCTCGGTGCCGACAAGTACAAGGGCCTGTGGACCGGCGATACGCCTTGGTCCGATCCGGGCGTGACCGAGGCCCTGGAGATCTTCAAGCGGATGCTGGACTACGTCAACACCGACCACTCTGCCCTCAGCTGGGACGGCGGCGGTGAGTACCTGATCGCCGGCAAGGGCGCCATGCTCATCATGGGTGACTGGACCAACGGTTGGTTCATGGCCAAGGGCTACAACGACTACGGCTGGGCCCCGGTCCCGGGCACCCAGGGCATCTTCGACGCCCTGTCTGATACCTTCTGCCTGCCCAAGCAGGCTCGCAACCGCGACAACGCCTTCGCCTGGCTGCGCGTCTGCGGGTCCAAGGAAGGGCAGATCGCCTTCAACACCCGCAAGGGCTCCATTCCGGCCCGGACCGACCTCACCGAGGAGGACAAGGCCCAGTTCAACGAGTACCTGCGGTCCTGCATGGAAGACTGGGCTCGTGACGCCATCGTGCCCAGCCCGATCCACGGCGCGGCGGCCATCGAGTCCTGGGTCACCGACTTCAAGGACGCCATCAACCTGTTCCTGGTCAGCAAGGACGTGGACGGGACCCAGCAGGCTCTGATCGAGGCGGCTGAGGCGGCCCTGGAGGCCATGAAGGAGTAAGGGACTTGACCTGATCGGAAGGGCAGCCCGGTCTGCGAGGGGCCGGGCTGCCCTATATACTTTCTTCTCCGCTTGGAGGGCTGAAGTGAAACGACGACGGCCTCGTATGCATTGGGAGCGAGTCGCCCCGCTCCTCATGGTCCTCCCCTCGGCTATCGCCATCGGGGTGTTCGTGTACGGTTTCATCACCTGGACTGGGATCGTCTCCTTGAGCAACTGGAACCGACTTCTCCCCGACTACACCCTGGTCGGGTTCCGAAACTACCTTAAGCTCTTCTCCCATCCTCGGTTCCAGATCGATCTGCGGAACCTGGCTGTCTTCACCGGGCTCTTCCTCACCTCTTCGCTCTCCATCGGGTTCATCCTTGCCGTGCTCATAGACCGGCGCATCCGTGCCGAGGCCCTCTTCCGAACCATCTACCTCTACCCCATGTCCTTGTCCTTCATCGTCACCGGGGTGGTATGGCGGTGGCTCCTCAACCCGGGGACTCCCCAGATGGGTAGCACCGGGGTCAACCGGTTGTTCGAGATGCTGGGCCTGGACTTTCTGAAGACCGGATGGTACACCGACCCCAAGATCGGGATCATCGCCGTGGTCATCGCGGCCACCTGGCAGATGTCTGGGTACGTGATGGCCATGTACCTAGCCGGTCTGCGGGGGATCCCCGAGGAACTGCGGGAGGCGGCCCGGGTCGACGGGGCGAACGAAGTTCAGATTTACCGATACGTGATCTTGCCCATGCTCCGCCCCATCACCCTAGGGGCGATGATCATCCTGGGGCATATATCCCTTAAGATCTACGACCTCATCGTGGCCATGACCGGACCAGGGCCGGGCTTTTCTTGCGACGTGCCGGCGTACTTCATGTGGGAGACCACCTTCCACGCCAACCGGTTCGCCCAGGGGGCAGCCATCGCCATCGTGCTCCTCCTCATGGTGTCCCTGCTCATNGTGCCCTACCTNATCTACAACCTGAGAAGGGAGGCCCAAGTATGAGACCCGCGACGAGATCCCTGACGCTCCGCTCCATCCCCTGGCATCGCCCCCTCCTTTACGCCATATTGCTCTTCTTCGCCGCCTTTTACCTGATGCCGGTGTANGTACTCGTGGTCACGAGCTTGAAGAGCTTCGCCGAGGTGAACCTGTATCGCATGTGGGACCCGCCCACGAGCTTCTCCCTGCAGAGTTTCCACCGGGCCCTGCTCGGGGGGTTCGGCTTCCAGGGGCTGGCGCGCAACTTCGTAAACAGCTTCCTGGTGGCGGTCCCCGCCACCTTGGGTTCAGCCCTGCTCGGTTCTCTTAACGGCTACGTACTNTCCAAGTGGAGATTTCGGGGCTCGAACACCGTNTTTACACTCCTCCTCTTCGGGATGTTCATCCCCTACCAGAGCGTCCTCATCCCCCTGGTGCAGACCCTGATGCGCATAAAGCTCTACGGCACCATCCCGGGCCTGATCCTCACCCACATCGTCTACGGGATCCCGATCACCACCTTGATCTTCCGCAACTACTACGCCACGGTACCCACGGAGCTCGTGGAGGCGGCCAAGATCGATGGGGCGAGCATCTTCGGGATATACCGACGGGTGATGTTCCCGCTCTCCATGCCGGGCTTCGTGGTGGTGATGATCTGGCAGTTCACGTCTGTTTGGAACGACTTCCTGTTTGCGGTGACCATCGCCCAGAACCCCAGGATCCAGCCGGTCACCGTGGCGCTGAATAACCTGGCCGGAAGCTACATCGTGGAGTGGAACGTCCAAATGGCCGGCGCCCTCATGGCCGCCCTTCCCACGCTGCTCGTGTACGTATTCCTCGGCCGCTACTTCATGCGAGGCCTTCTGGCCGGGTCCCTGAAGGGGTGATGACTGGTGAAGGTGGATGAATACATCCAGGGGCTTTCCCAGGTGCTCGGGCGCCTCCCCATCGACAGGATCGAGGAGTTCGTTGACCTCCTGCGGCGGGCCCGCGAGGGAGGGCAGTGCGTGTTCGTGTTCGGTAACGGGGGGTCGGCGGCGGCCGCCTCGCATTTCGCCTGTGACATAGGGAAAGGCACAGTTCAGGAAGGCAAACCCCGTTTTAAAGTGGTCACTCTTCATGACATCGCCACCTTCTCCGCCTACGCCAACGACTACGGCTATGAGACCGTGTTCGCCGAACCCCTGCGGTCACTGGCCCGGCCTGGAGACGTGGCCGTCGGGATCTCCGCGTCCGGGAACTCGGAGAACGTGCTCCGGGCGATGGAGGCGGCCCGGGAGCTGGGCCTCGCCACCGTGGGGATCACCGGCTACCAGGGGGGGAAGCTCAAGGACCTGGTGGACCTTTGCATCGTCGTCCCCTCGGAGGACATGCAGTACATCGAGGACGCGCACCTGGCGATCATCCACGCTGTGTTTCGGGCGCTGCTTTAGCCCATGGCGGGACCGCTTTTGGCGCTGGACTTCGGGGGGACCAAGCTCGCAGCCGCCGTAGCCGGCCCCGGGGAGCGCCGTTTTCGACGCAAGGCTTCCCTCCTTTCCCCGCCTGAGAAGAACGCTGCCACCGACCAGGAGCTCATGCTGGAGCTTGCCCAGGAGGTCCTGGGAGGGGAGCGACCGGCTGCGATCGGGGTGAGCTTCGGTGGGCCAGTGCGGGCAGAGGAAGGACGGGTTGTTCTCTCCCACCACGTCCCAGGCTGGGATGGTTTTTCCTTGCGAAAGTGGCTCGAGGAGCGTTTTGGGGCCCCGGTGGCGGTGGAGAACGACGCCAACGCCGCGGCCTTGGGGGAGTGGCGCTTCGGGGCAGGGCAAGGCTGCCGGAGCCTGTTTTACATCACGGTCAGCACCGGGATCGGCGGGGGCTGGGTGTTTGAAGGAGAGGTATACCACGGGGCAGACGGCCTGGCCGGGGAGATCGGCCACATGACGATCCAGCCGGGCGGGCCGGTCTGCACCTGCGGGCGCAGGGGGTGCCTCGAGGCCCTGGCCTCCGGACCGGCCATCGCCCGCATGGCCAGGGAACGCCTCTCCGCCGAGCCCGAAGCTGGCCCGATCCTGCGCCGGCTCGTGGGTGGGGACCTTGCCGCGATCACCGCCCGGGAGGTCGCCCACGCGGCCGAGGCCGGGGACCCCCTAGCCCTGGAGGTGCTCCGGGAAGCGGCTGAGGCTTTGGGACAGGGGATCGCCTGCGCCATCGCCCTCATGAACCCGGAGCAGGTGGTGGTGGGCGGGGGGGTAACCAAGGCCGGGGCCCGCTACCTGGCCTGGGTGCGGGAGGCGGCCAAAAAGAACGTGCCTCCTGAGATGCGGGTGAAGATCGTCCAAGCCGCCCTGGGGGACGAGGCGCCGCTTTGGGGGGCGATCGTCCTGGCCGAAAGGATCCTTGAGGGTCCATGTATCTAGCCGGCACCCAGATCGAGATCCTCCACCCCGACGTCCCCCGCGGCCATATCCGCCACGCC
>MTNI01000043.1 GCA_002011415.1 Candidatus Acetothermia bacterium JdFR-47 | reverse complement strand
CAGCTCGTTGAGGCCCTTGAGCGAGTCCGCGGGGAGTTCGAGGCCGGGGCCTTCTCTCCCTCCCCAGAGGACGAGGACGTCCACACCGCGGTGGAACGCAGGCTCGCAGAGCTCGTGGGCGAAGAGCTGGCCGGAAAGCTTCACACCGGCCGCTCGCGCAATGACCAGGTGACCACCGACCTTAGGCTCTGGCTCCTTGAGCGGCTCCCCAGGCTCGAGGCAGGGCTCACCGCCCTCCAGGGGGCGCTCGTCGCCGGGGCGGAGGAGCACCTGGGGGTCCTCATGCCGGGGTACACGCACCTCAGGCAAGCCCAGCCCCTGCTTCTCTCCCACTGGCTCATGTCGCACTTCTGGCGGCTCTCCCGGGACCGGGAACGACTGGAGGGGCTCAAGGAGCGCCTTTCGGTCCTTCCCCTGGGGTCCGGGGCCTTGGCGGGGAACCCTTGGGGGATCGACCGGGAACACCTGGCGCGAGAGCTCGGCTTCGCCAGGTGTTCCGAGAACAGCCTNGACGCCGTCTCGGATAGGGACTACGTGGCCGAGTTCCTGTTCTTCTCCGCGCTCCTTGGAGTGCACCTCTCCCAGCTCGCTGAGGACCTCATCCTCTTCTCNACCCCGGAGCTGGGGTTCCTTGAGCTCCCCGAGGCTTTCTGCACCGGCTCGAGCCTCATGCCCCAGAAGGTAAACCCTGACCCTTTGGAACTCCTGCGAGGGCGGGCGGGGAGGCTGATTGGGGCCCTGTGCGGGTTCCTGNCCACCTTGAAAGGCCTCCCCTCCGGCTACAACAAGGACCTCCAGGAGGACAAGGAACCCCTGTTCTTTGCCGTGGACACCCTGGAGCTCGCGCTTCCCCTGCTCACGGGACTCGTGCAGGGCCTGAGGGTGGACCGGGGGCGCGCGGAGGGGGCTCTGCGGGAGGAGGCCTTGGCCACCGAGCTCGCCGACTACCTTGTGGCCAAGGGGATCCCCTTCCGGACGGCCCACCGCCTGGTGGGGAAGGTCATCCTCCGGGCCGCGGGGCTGGGGTGCTCCCTCAAGGAACTCCCCTTGGAGGAATACTGCAAGGTGCACCCTGCCTTCGCCTCCGACCTCTACGAGGTCCTCGACTTCCACCGTGCGGTGGAGCGGCGGGACTCCCCCGGGGGCACAGCAACCGCCAGGGTGCAGGAGCAAATCCAAAAGGCAAAGGAACTACTACGAAAGGAGGACAAAGATGGTCAAATGTCCTGAGTGCGAGGCGAACCTCACGCTGGAGGAGAACACGGAGGTCGGGGAGATCGTGGTCTGCCCTGACTGCGGGGTCGAGCTCGAGGTGACCGGGGTTAACCCCATCACGCTGGAGCTCGCCCCGGAGGTGGAAGAGGACTGGGGGGAGTAGTGAGGATCGGGGTCGCCTGCTCCCGGGTGCGGGTAGAGGAGAAGCTGATCCTCGCTGCCCTCAGGGAGCGGGGGGTGGAGGCCGTGCGGCTTGATCCCCGGGAGCTCCTCCTCCGGGTAGGGGGAGACGGCATCGCGGGGATGGACGCGGTCCTCATCCGCTGCCTCAGCCACACCCGCGCCTTCTACCTCACCCGCTGGCTCGAGGGCCTCGGGGTCCCCACGGTGAACCGGCACGAGGTGGTGGCGACCTGCGGGGACAAATTCGCAACCAGCATGGCCCTCGCCGCTGCCAAGCTCCCCATCCCCCGTACCGTGGCCGCCCTGGCCCCGGAGGCGGCCTTAGCGGCGATTGCGGAGCTTGGGTACCCGGCGGTTCTGAAGCCCATGGTGGGCTCCTGGGGGCGGCTCCTGGCGCGGGTGAACGACCGGCACGCGGCCGAGGCCCTCCTCGAGCACAAGGCCACCTTGGGCGGGCACGTGCACTCCGTCTTTTACGTCCAGGAGTACGTGGAGAAGCCCGGGAGGGACATCCGGGTTTTGGTGGTGGGGGACGAGGTGATCTACGCGGTCTATCGCCGCTCGGAGCACTGGATCACCAACACAGCAAGGGGCGGGAAGTCCGCCCCTTGCCCNCTCACCCCGGAGATAAAGGAGCTCTCCCTCGCCGCCGCTCGGGCGGTGGGGGGCGGGATCCTGGCAATTGACCTCCTCGAGGACCGGGAGGGGCGGCTGCTCGTGAACGAGGTGAACCACACCCCCGAGTTCCACGGGGCGATGGAGGCCAGCTCTGCCGATATCCCCGGGGCGATCGCGGACTGGGTTATCCAGGTTGCGAAGGAGGCGCGATGATCGAAGCGGCGATAGTAGGGGCCTCGGGATACGTAGGAGGTGAGCTCCTGCGGCTCCTTCTCTTCCACCCGGAAGTGAAGGTAACGCAGATTACCTCCGAGACCTACGCCGGCCAGTACGCCCATTTCCTCCACCCCAACCTCAGGGGCTACACGGACCTCAAGTTCGTGCCCCTGGAGGAGCTGAAGGAGACGGAGCTCCTCTTCNTCTGCCTCCCCCATGGGAAGGCGATGGAGCTAATCGGGGAGCTTTCATCTCTCGCTGAGCGGATCATCGACCTCTCGGCCGACTTCCGGCTCCGGGACCCCGCCTGGTATCCCCGCTGGTACGGGAGAGAGCATCCCGCCCCAGAGTGGCTGTCCCGGTTCGTCTACGGGCTCCCCGAGCTCCATCGGGAGGAGCTCGCAGGGACAAGGTACGCCTCCGGCACCGGCTGCAACGCCGCCGTCACCCTCCTAGCCCTGTGGCCCCTCTACCGGCGGAACCTGGTGCGGGAGTGCGTGGTGGAGGTGAAGGTGGGCTCATCCGAGGGGGGAAGCAAGCCCACACCGGCCTCCCACCACCCGGAGCGGGCGGGCGTGGTGCGCTCCTACGCCCCGGTGGGCCATAGACACGTGGCCGAGCTCGTGCAGGAGCTCTCCCTTCCCCCGGAGGAGCNGAGACTCCACTTCTCCGTCACCTCGGTGGGGATCGTGCGTGGGGCCCTGGCCACCTGCCACTGCCTCCTCGCCGAGGAGGTCACAGAGCAGGAGGCCTGGGGCATCTTCCGCNCGGACTACGCGGATGAGCCGTTCGTGAGGCTGGTGCGCTCCCGGCGGGGGATCCACCGGTTCCCCGAGCCGAAGGTGCTCTCCGGGAGCAACCANTGCGACATCGGCTTTGCGGCCGAGGAGAAGCGGCTCGTCGTGATCGCGGCCATCGACAACCTGATGAAGGGGGCAGCAGGGAACGCGGTCCAGACGATGAACGTGATNTACGGGCTCCCCGAGAAGGAGGGCCTCGAGTTCCCGGGGCTGCACCCGATCTAGGAAGGAGAGGGNGATGATCGTCGTCAAGGCAGGCGGAAACGGCAAAGTGAACTTCGAGGCGGTGTGTCTCGACGTGGCTGAGCTCGCACGACATGGGAAGAGGGTGGTCCTTGTCCATGGGGGATCGAACGAGATTGACCTCCTCTCGGAGAGGTTGGGCCACCCGCCGCGGGTGGTGACCTCGCCTTCGGGCCATGCCTTCCGCCACACCGACCGGAAGACCCTGGAGATCTTGCTCATGGCCCTGGGAAAGGTGAACAAGCTCCTGGTGGAGCGGCTCCTGGGGCTCGGGGNGAGGGCGTTTGGGCTATCGGGCCTCGATGGGAAGGTGCTCTCCGCCAAGCGCAAGGCCACCCTGAGGACCCTGGAGGGGGGCAAGATCAAGGTGCTCCGGGACGAGTGGAGTGGGCGGATCACCGGGGTGAATTCCGAGGTCCTTGAGCTCCTCCTCTCCCGCGGGTACGTNCCGGTGGTGGCCCCCATCGCTGCCGGGGAGGGCGGTGAGGCCCTGAATATCGACGGGGACCGAGCGGCGGCGGCCATCGCCGCGGCCCTGGAGGCCGAAGTGCTTCTCGTCCTCTCCGACGTCCCCGGGGTGCTCGAGCGCTTCCCGGACCCTGCTTCCCTCATCCCCTACATCCCCGCCGCGGAGGTGGGGGCACTCGAGGCCTATGCCCGGGGAAGGATGAAGCGGAAGGTCCTCGCCGCAGCCGAGGCCCTGGCGGGCGGGGTGCGAACCGTGGTCATCACAAGCGGCCGCACGGAACACCCAGTCCTCGAAGGCCTTGCGGGGGCCGGCACGGTGATCGGGGAACCACTTGCGGAGGAGGACTATGCCCCAAGCGTTTGATCCCGTCCACCTCGAGGACCGCTACGAGAGCGGTGTCTATCGCAAGAGGCCCATCGTCCTCGTACGAGGGGAAGGGGCCCGCGTGTGGGACGCGGAGGGCCGGGAGTACGTCGACTGCGTCGGGGGGCACGGGGTGGCGATCGTAGGCCATGCCAACCCAGCCGTGGCCGAGGCGGTGGCGGTCCAGGCGCGGAAGCTCACCGTCTGCCCGGGAGGCTTTTATAACGATGTGCGGGCGGAGCTCCTGGGGGAGCTCCTCCGGATCGCCCCCCCGGGGATGGGGCGGGCCTTCCTGTGCAACTCCGGGGCCGAGGCGGTGGAGGCAGCCCTCAAGTTCGCCCGCCTCTTCTCGGGCCGCCAGGGGATCGTGGCCGCGCGGCGCGGCTTCCATGGAAGGACCTTCGGGGCGCTTTCGGCCACCTGGCGCCGGGAATACCGAGAGCCCTTTGAGCCCCTGGTCCCTGGGTTCTCCTTCGTCCCCTACAACGACCTTGCGGCACTAGAGGAGAAGGTGAACGCCGATACCGCGGCGGTCATCCTGGAGGTGGTGCAGGGTGAGGGCGGGGTGGTCGTGGGGGAGCGGGAGTACCTGCTGGGCGTCAAGGAGCTCTGCCGGGAGCGGGGGGCCTTGCTCATTATCGACGAGGTACANACGGGGTTCGGGAGGACCGGGAGGATGTTCGCCTGCGAGCACCACGATCTTACGCCGGATCTCCTGTGCTTGGCTAAGGGGATCGCCGGTGGGCTCCCTATGGGGGNGGTGCTCATCGCGGAACGGTGGGGGAAGCTCCCCCCGAAAGCCCACGGCTCCACCTTCGGCGGGAACCCCCTCTCCTGTGCCGCGGCTGTGGCGGCAATCCGCTACATCGAGGGGGAGGGGCTTCCGGCCCGGGCGGNGGAACTGGGGAGCTACTTCCTCGAGCGGCTGCGGGGGATCGGCTCTCCCCTCATCCGGGAGGTGCGGGGCCTGGGACTCATGGTGGGGGTGGAGCTCAAACGTAAAGCCGGGCCTTTCCTCTCCGCCCTGGCCGAGCGCAGGGTGTTGGCGCTCTCCGCCGGAGCCACGGTGATCCGGTTTCTCCCCCCGCTCGTTATCTCCCAGGAGGAGATCGACACCGTGGTCACGGCGCTGGAGGGGGTGCTCCCGTGACTGACCGGGAGGCGATCGCCCTCCTCAAGGAGCTCCTCTCCCTCTATAGCCCCTCGGGGGAGGAGGCCGCGGCGGCCGAGCTCCTCGGGGAGAGACTTTCGGCCTTGGGCCTGGAGACGGAGATCGACGAGGTGGGGAACGTGATCGCCACCCTAGGGAGGCCGGTTCGGGAGCGGGGGGTGACGAAGCCGGACCTCCTCCTCCTTGGGCACATCGACACCGTGCCTGGGTTCATCCCGGTGCGGGAGGAAGACGGCAGGCTCTACGGCCGGGGGGCGGTGGACGCCAAGGGACCACTTGTGGCCTTCGCCACCGCGCTCCTCAGGGCACGGGAGGCCTTCCGTGGGAGGAGCGTGGTCCTGGTGGGGGCGGTGGGGGAGGAGGCGGAGGGGGAGGGAACGAAACACATCCTGCCGCGCTTCCGTCCCCGCATGACGATCGTAGGGGAGCCAAGCGGCTGGGAAGGAATCACCCTGGGGTACAAGGGAAGGCTCCTCATCCACTACCGTCTGGTAGTGCCCCTGTCCCACTCTGCCTCTCCGGAGCCCTCGGCCCCGGAGAGGGCGCTTGAGTTTTGGAGACGGCTTTCCCTTTACTCCCGGCGCCTCAACCGGGGGAAGGCTCGGGCCTTCGATCGGCTCGACGTCTATCTGCGTCACATGGGCTCCCTCGAAGACGGCCTCCTCGCCCGGGCGGAGCTGACGATGAGCCTCCGCCTCCCCCCGGGGCTCGATCCGGAGGAGCTGAGACAGGAGATATCCCGCTGGACCCAGGGGGGCACGCTGCGGTTTCAGGGAGGGGAAAGGGCGTTCGTGGCCGAACGGAACACCCCCCTGGTGCGGGCCTTCCTGCATGCCATCCGGGCCGCCGGAGGCAGGCCGCGCTTCAAGCTCAAGACCGGGACCTCGGACATGAACCTGGTGGGGCCCGCTTGGAGATGTCCAGTTGTGGCCTATGGTCCCGGGGACTCCCGGCTCGACCACACCCCTCGGGAGCACATTAGCCTCGAGGAGTTCACGCGCGGGATAAAGGTGCTGGCCAGGGTACTACGGGAGCTCCTCAGCTACACGGGTCAGTTGCGATGAGGACTGGATGTCCCAGGAACGTGCTTGTGCGGTGTCTCGGGAACGGTGCTATTCAGGCCCGTAGCCCCGGCGCCCCAAGTCCGGGCACGCGGACCCGCCGCTCCAGCCCGCGCAAAAGCTGGGAGATAAAGAGCACGAGCACCAAGTAAAAGAGTGCCACCACGATGAACACCTCAAAGTAGTTAAAGTGGCGCGCCGCGATGCGCTTTCCCACCCCCATGAGGTCGTACAAAGAGATAGAGAATACGATGGATGAATATTTAAGCATCAGGATGAGCTCGTTGGACCACGATGGGATCACTATCCTAAACGCTTGGGGGAGGATGACGTAGCGAATGGCCTGGAGTTTGCTCATACCCATGGAACGAGCGGCCATC
>MTNI01000098.1 GCA_002011415.1 Candidatus Acetothermia bacterium JdFR-47 | reverse complement strand
ATTTGTAAAAAAGCGAATTGCAAACGGGGAGGTGATCTAAAGGGAATCCAAATGGGCTTGGCGAATCGCCTTTAAAAGGAGGGAGGCGGTATGCGCGTAAGGATTTGGGCGTGCCTGGTTGTAGGTGTGTTGGTTGGATTAATGGTCGCCCCGCTGGGGCTGGCCAAGACGAAGATCGTGGTGGCGGGTCGTGACGGTGGCTACGGAGTAGTCCTTCAGCTCGCCGTCGATATGTACACCGCGCAGCATCCTGATGTGGAGATCGAACTTCTCAAGCTGCCCTATGCCGGTCTCTACGAGAAACTGGTCATCGATTTGGCGGAAGGGATTGGAGCATACGACATCGTCATGCTAGACGACACCTGGGCTACCGAGTTCATGAGCCAAGGCTGGCTGGCGAACTTGGAAGAGTTGGGGTACACGCCGGACCCGGACTTCGTGGCGACTGCCCTAGCTGTGGGCCGGTATCNCTATCCGAACGGTGCCCTCTACGCCCTTCCCCATGTAGGCAACGTAGAGCTGTTCGCCTACCGGAAAGATCTGTTCGAGAAGTACGGCCTTCCAACTCCTCCCAAGAGCTGGCTTGAGGTGATGGGTGCTG
The DNA here is from genome assembly GCA_002011415.1 of Candidatus Acetothermia bacterium JdFR-47. Taxonomy (GTDB): domain Bacteria; phylum Bipolaricaulota; class Bipolaricaulia; order Bipolaricaulales; family Bipolaricaulaceae; genus JdFR-47. Next base: position 6,201 of record MTNI01000098.1, on the reverse strand, counting down.
CCGCGCTCATCGACCGGTTCGAGCCCGATGTGAAGGGCGTCGTTTTCCGAGGCCGCAAGGGTAACCCCATCGTGGCCGGGTTCCTGCCGATCTTCTGGGCTTTCGGGGCTAACATCGTCGAGGATGGCCATGCTGCGGTAGCTTCCGATGCGGGTGTCGCTGCCTTGAAGTTCTTGATCGCACTTAAGGATTACGCTCCCGTAGGGGTTGAGGTGTTCGACTCCTCGGAGGTCAAGGACGCTTTGCTCGCCGGCGACGTGGCCATGGCCATAGAGGTTTGGCCCGGTTGGGTCCCTGCCCTTGACGATCCTGCCAAGTCCAAGGTGGTCGGAAAGGTGGAGATCATCCCTGCTCCTGGTTTGGTCAAGACTTCTTCCCCCATGATCGGGATCTGGTTGTTGGGCATCTCCTCCGCGTCGAGGAACAAGGACGTGGCGCTCGACTTCTTAGAGTTCGTGACCTCGGCCGATGTCCAACGGCGTCTCAACCTGGAGGCTGGACATCCGCCTACCCGCACAAGTGTCTACAACGACCCCGAGGTGGTGGCGAAGTATCGCTGGTTCCCGGCCCAGCTTGCCGCCCTGGAGAACTCCGTCCCGCGTCCTCGCGTCCCCGTGTGGAGCGAGATCGAGGGTGTGCTGGGTAACTACCTCCAGTTGGCACTGGTGGGCGAGATGAGCCCTGAGGATGCCCTCCGTGCGGCCCAGGAGCGCATCGAGGAGNTCTTGGGCCAGTAGGCCCTTTGAGTGTTGAGGGGGTGTGGCCCGAGGCCGCACCCCCTGTTTTCAACCCTCTATGGCGCACAAAAGGACCTACCGGCGGCCGTGGTACGAGCGGCACTTCAATTTTTTGCTGCTTCTTCCCGCACTTATCATCATCATTTTTCTCACGGTTTACCCTATAGTGAATGTTGTTCAATTGTCGTTCTACAAGTACAANTATCTTAGGGGGGGCAAAGCGCTGATCGGCTTCGGCAACTACCTCCGGTTGTCGGGCGACTGGTTTTTCCTGCAAGGGTTGAAGAACACCTTTTTGTTTTCGATCACGGCTACCATGGCGGAGGTCTTGCTTGGCCTGGGGCTAGCGCTGCTTTTTAACGTGCGGTTTCGGGGCAGGAAATGGCTGCTCCCTGCTGTCATCTTTCCGATGATGCTTTCCACCATGGTGGTGTGTGCCATCTGGCGCGCGATGTACCACTACGATTATGGGATCCTGAACCATCTCCTCTCGCTGATTGGCCTTGGCCGTGTGAAATGGCTGATCGATCCGAAGTTGGCTTTGTGGTCGGTTGTGTTGGTGGACATTTGGCAGTGGACGCCGATGGCGTTTTTGATCCTCCTTGCGGGGCTGCAATCTATTCCCAAGGAGTTTTACGAGGCAGCCCGGGTGGACGGCGCCACGGGTTTTAAGCTGTTTCGACGCATCACCCTGCCCCTGCTTCGCAACCATTTGATGCTCGCCCTTCTGCTCCGCTCCATCGATACCTTTAAGATTTTTGACAAGGTTTACGCCTTGACGGGGGGAGGTCCAGGCAGTGCCACCGAGACCATCTCCTTCTACATCTACCGGGAAGGGTTCCGTTATTTCAACATGGGCCGGGCCTCAGCCGCTGCAGTGGTGATGTTCTTGGCTGTAGGGGTGATCACGGCCTTCTACATCCGCCAAGTGCTGCGGAGGGAGCATGTATAGGTTGCGCAAACGGGCGTGGTGGTTCGGCTTCTATTCACTGCTTGGGCTGGCCATGGTCTTCATTTTGTTCCCCATCTACTGGATGGTCACCACCTCGATCAAGCCTCCTCTGGAATATGCCACGCGGCATCCCACTTGGTTTCCCCGGCATGCCACATTGGCACACTACCGAAGCCTGTTAGAACAAGAGGCCTACCGCTACTTTTTCAACACGATCGTCGTCTCCCTTTCGGCCACCATGCTCTCCCTCGTCGTGGCGCTGATGGCCGCCTACGCGCTGGCCCGTTATCGGTTCCCGGCCCGACTGGATCTCCTGTTCCTCTTGTGGGTGCTTTTAGTGCGCATGGCCCCGCCGGTTGTTATCGCTATCCCCTTGTACACCACCTTACGGTCGCTTGGACTGCTAAACACCCTCTTTGGCCTCGTAATCTCCTATCAGATCTACACTTTGCCGTATTGCATATGGATGCTTTTGGGATTTGTGCGCGATGTGCCTATTGAGCTAGAGGAAGCGGCATCGATCGATGGGGCCTCGAAGCTGCGGACCCTCCGCTCCATAGTGCTGCCGTTGGTCGGGCCCGGCCTCGTGGCCACCGCGATCTTCGGCATGATCATGACCTGGAACGAGTTCATCTACGCCCTCCTTTTCCTGCGCACGCCTGCAGTGTTCACCTTACCCATCCACATCGCCAATTACATCACGGAATATGAGATCCTCTGGGGGGAACTCATGAGCATTGGCCTTTTGTCCTCGCTTCCCATATTGCTTCTTGCTGGCTATGTGCAAAAGTATTTGCTTCGCGGGTTTGCTATGGGACTCAAGTGACCAAATACCTGTTGCCGCAGGCGTGAGCCCTGGCTAACCTATATGAGAGCGTTTGCGAAACAAAGGAGGTGATACTGAGGGTACAAGCGTAAGACGAGGGAGGTAAGGGCTAGCAAGTAGTGAAGCGTAAGGAGGGTTGTAACATGATGCGAAAGCTTCTAGTAGTGGGACTTGGGCTTCTACTGGTAGGATCCTTGGCATTCGGTGAGAAGAAAGTTCTNCACATTTATACTGCATTTGATGCAGATCAGGCACAAGTTTATATAGAGGCGTTTGAGGCTTCACATCCCGACATAGACGTTCAGTGGGTACGGCTTTCGTCCGGTCAAGTGCTTGCCCGCATACGTGCTGAGGCCGCAAATCCCCAGGCGAGCCTTTGGTTCGGCGGTTCCAATACGTCACACATCGCCGCTGCCAAAGAGGGCTTGCTTGAGCCCTACACGGAATCGCTTGCTTGGCAGTACATGCCCCCACAGTTCAAAGACCCGGAGGGGTATTGGATTGGCCTTTACGTTGGTTACATCGGCTTCGTGTCCAACACCGAGTTCCTGAAGAAGGTAGGCGCTGAGCCTCCCACCTCGTGGTACGACCTCCTCAAGCCAGAGTTCAAGGGCGAGATTTCGCTGGCGTACCCCTTCAGCTCGGGTACTGCCTATACGACGCTCTGCGGTATGCTCACGGCCATCGGATCTCCCGAGCCCGGCTTCGACCCCGAGGACGAGGACTTCATCAGGAAGTTCCACGCTCAGGTCCACCACTACAACGAGTCTGGCTCTGCCTGCATTACCCAGGTGGGGATGGGAGAGGTTGGGATCGGGGTTGCTTTCTCCCACGACATTNTGAAGAAGGGCGTGGCCAAGGGCTACCCAGTCGTCATGACTTTCCCCAAGGAGGGGACCAGCTACGAGATCGGTGGCATGGCCCTGATCAAGGGCGGCCCTGAGCTGGACCTCGCCAAGATCTTCTACGATTGGGCCCTGTCCAAGGAGGCGCAAGACCTTTACAAGCAGTTCTTCCGCATCCCGCTCAACCCGGAGGCCGAGGTGGCCGAGGGGAGCGTTACCGCGGCTGACGTCAAGGTCCTGCCCATCGATCTCCTGTGGTACGGTGAGCACAAGGACGAGATCATCGACCACTGGCGGGAGCTGACCGGGGAGTAAACTGAATTGGGGGCGGGGAGCTGAGCCCTCCCCGTCCCCTGTCTTCCTTTGAAGGGGCGGAATGAGCTTCAGAACTTACCTCAGGGAAGTCCAAGCTGAAACCCGTCGCCTCGCGCGGGATCCAGTCCTCTTGACGTTGGTCATCATCATCTCATTGTTGCTAGCANTGTTCATCATCTTTCCTCTTGTCCGGGTGGTCCAGCACAGCATCTGGCCCGGCGGNCAATTTGCTCCCAAGTACTTCATCCAGTTCTTTCAGAAGCGTTATTACTGGCGTCCCTTGGTGAACAGCATGATCGTGGGAGGGCTGGTTTCCCTTTGCGGCACCGTGGTGGCGTTCATCTTCGCTTATGGGATTACCCGCACTGACATCCCTGGCAAAGGGCTTTTCCGCCTGATCGCCATCATGCCCATCGTGTCTCCGCCGTTTCTGATCGCGTTGGCTGCGATCTTCCTGTTTGGAAATCATGGAGTGGTCACCGAGGCCCTGAAGCTNAACTGGGACATTTACGGACTTCCTGGCCTGGTGCTCACGGAGACGCTGGCCTATTTCCCGATTGCGTTCATGATCTTGGAAGGGGTGCTTTCCAAGATCGACCCCTCGATCGAGGAGGCGGCCTTGGACATGGGGGCCTCGAAGCTTCGCACGTTCCTCACTGTGACTTTGCCGCTTTCGATCCCTGGAATTGCGAGCGCCATGCTCCTCGTGTTCATTCGGTCGCTTGAGGACTTCGGGAACCCAGTGGTCATCCAGGGGAGCTTCCGTGTTCTCACGGTGGAGGCCTACCACGCGGTGACAGGCATGTACAACATGCCCTTGGGGGCCACACTTGCTATCTTCATGCTGATTCCAACGCTGATGATCTTTGCCGTGCAGAAGTATTACGTGGCCCGCCGCTCTTACATCACCGTGACCGGCAAACCCTCTGGTGTGGGCCTGAAGTCGACGGAGAAGCATGTGAAGTACCCGGTATTCGCCATGATGACCCTCCTCAGCGGCTTCATCCTGCTTATGTACGGGGTAGTGTTGTATGGGTCGTTCACCAAGCTTTGGGGCGTGGACAACTCGTTCACCTTCGATAACTATCTTTACGTGTTCAAGGTAGGAGGGCAATACGTCCTGGACACGATCCAAATCGCGCTGATCGCTACCCCGATTGGTGGAATCCTCTCCATGCTCATCGCCTACCTTGTGACCCGCAAGCGCTTCCCGGGCCGTGGGCTCATGGAGTTCGTGTCGATGCTGAACTTCGCGGTGCCAGGCGTGGTGGTCGGTATCGGATACATCCTCGCTTTCAACACCCCACCCTTGCGGCTTACTGGCACTGCTATCATCATCGTGCTGGTGTTCGTGTTCCGCCGCATGCCTGTGGGCATCCAGGATGCCATCGCCCAACTCCAGCAGGTTGACCCGGCCATCGAAGAGGCGTCAAGCAGCCTGGGGGCTGGGTTCTTCCGGACATTTGGTCGGGTNACGCTTCCCTTGATCGCTCCAGCGTTCCTTTCCAGCTTGGTGTACATCTTCGTTCGGTGCATGACGGCGATTTCCGCAGTGGTGTTCGTGGTTTCGGCGAGTTGGCAGCTTCTTACAGTGGCCCTTCTCTACGAGGTAGATCAGGCCAATCTAGCTGCGGCAGCGGCTTACGGTTATGTGATTATCGCTATCGTNTTGACAGCCGTTGTGGTGATGCGCTTGATCGTAAACAAGCTCTTCAAGGGGGGACTCGCTCCCTTGAGGGAGGTTTAGGAGCACGCTATGGCCGAAATTATCGTCCGATTTGAGCATGTGGTGAAGATCTTCGCGGAGGGCACGCGGAAGGAGGTTCGCGCGGTAGATGATTTTTCTCTCGATGTGGAACGTGGGGAACTCATCACGCTTCTGGGGCCCTCCGGGTGTGGCAAAACCACAAGTCTCAGGATTTTGGCCGGTTTTGAGTTCCCCACCTCGGGCAACGTATACATCGATGGCCGCTTGGTGAACGATGTCCCTCCCCAAAAACGTGACACGTCCATGGTGTTTCAGTCCTATGGGCTTTTCCCCCACATGACCGTGTTCGAGAACGTGGCCTATGGGCTCAAGGTCAGGCGCCGTCCCAAGCGCGAGATTAAGGAGCGAGTGTCTGAAGTTCTTGCCCTCGTGGGGCTGGAGGGTTTAGAGGACCGATCAGTGGGACAGCTCTCTGGCGGACAGCAGCAGCGCGTGGCCCTATGCCGGGCCATTGTGACCCAGCCCAAGGTGCTGCTGTTCGACGAGCCCCTCTCCAACCTGGATGCTAAGCTCAGAAAAGGCACCCGGGAGCAGATCCGTCGCATTCAGAAGGAGCTCGGCATCACGAGCCTCTACGTTACCCACGACCAGGCCGAGGCGATGAGTATCTCCGACCGGATCGCGGTGATGAATGCCGGGCGTTTGCAGCAGCTGGGGACCGCGGAGGAGATCTACGCTCGGCCCGCCAACCGGTTCGTGGCTGACTTCATTGGAGAGGCCAACTTCCTCACTGCGAAGGTCCTTGCGTGCCAGGGGGG
>MTNI01000082.1 GCA_002011415.1 Candidatus Acetothermia bacterium JdFR-47 | reverse complement strand
CAAGCGCCTCCCTATTTGGCCTTGCTCCGGCCGGGGTTTGCCGTGCCCGGGAACCTCGCGGCCCCGGCGGTGGGCTCTTACCCCACCGTTTCACCCTTGCCCGCACCCGGAAGCCCGGGCCGCTGGCGGTCTGTTCTCTGTGGCACTTTCCAGGGGTCGCCCCCTCTCGGCTTGCGCCGAGCGGCCTGCCCTGTGGAGTCCGGACCTTCCTCAAGGGCCCCATGGGCCCCTGCGGCTCCCTGTCCCTCTCCCCCGCCGCTGGGCCCTCGTGTAGCCACAACGAGGGCACATCAAGATTATACCTCGCCAGGACTGGCGCCGGCGCAGGGGCAGGAGGCAATGGGGGCAGAACCATCTCCTCAGGCATAGGTACGCGCCGCCCCCACCGGCCAGCACGGCCAGCACGTACACCCAGGACGGGGTGCCACCGGACCGTTCGCCCACGGGGACTTCCCCTTTGGCCAGGGCGAGAAGGGAGCTGCCCAGTGCGAGCACGGCCTTGGCTGGTGGGGCTCGTCTTGTCTCCCGCTCCGCCTGAGCGAGGAGTTCCCAAAAGCGCTTTTGGGGGATGCGGCCGGCGGCCACGGGCCCTAGGTGCCCGGTGACGTGCCATTTCCCTCCCTCGTCCCGGAGGAAGACGAGCAGGATGGAGTCGGGGCCAAGGCCCCAGGCCAAGAACACCTCGCGGGCGTATACCTCCGGGCTCCCGAAGGGGTCGCGCCAACTGGCGAGGTACACGAGGTGGAGGCCCTCGTGGGCGAGCTGCTCGCCGATGGCGGCAAGTTCCTNCCGGTGTGTGCGCTCCAGGGTTTGACCGTAGTCGTTGATGTCGCCGATGCGCTGGGGAAGCAGTGGTTCCTGGGCCTGGACCCCTAGCGCCAGCGCGAGTACAAGAAGCGCGAGCAGTTTTCGCAGACTACCACCTCCCGCCCCTCCCGTACCCGCTCCAGGGTGGTTTCGGAAAGGCGCAGGTGGCATCCTCCACAGGCGCCGTCCTCTACAGGCACGACCGGGTCGGAGACCGACTCGTGGAGGCGTTGGTAGTGCTCCCGGAGGTGTGGAGGGAGTTGGGCCAGGGCCTCTTCTCGGCGTGCAAGCAGGGACCGACGCTGCTTTTCCAGGTCCGCCCGCTGCGCTTCCACCTTGTTCAGTTCCGCCTCGATATCGGCCCGCTTTTTTCTGTACGCCTCTTCGTCCTCCACGAGCTTGCGGGCGTCCGCTTCCACCTCATCGAGGAGCCCCAGGGCCTCCTCTTCCAGCTCCTCCAGGCGTTTCCTGAGGTACGCCACTTGCTCCCGCAGGTACTCCATCTCNTTGTACGAGATGATGTCCTCGTCGAGCTTCTTCTGATAGGAGCGGATGCGCTCGTCGGTTTCGTCGACCTCCAACGTCTTGGTGTTGGCGGCGTGCCGGAGCTGGTTGTGCTCCTCCCGGCGCCTTTCCCAGGCGAGGTCGATCTCCTCGATGCGCTTCCGCAGCCGGGCCGCCTCGTGGGCGAGGTCGGCCATCATCCCTTCCACCTTGTGGATGGTCTCGTCCACCTCCCTCAGCGCCAGGAGCTTGGCAAGGATTTCGATCATGTCTCGATCACCTCTAGTTCGGGAAACCGGTCACGCAACAAGGAGGCGACGTGTCTCACAAACGGGCGTTCCGTCTCCCGGTGTCCTAAGGCGGCCACGGTCAACCCGGCCTCGGCCGCCTCCAGGCCATCGTGGTAGTCGATCTCGCCGGTGAGGTAAAGCTGGACCCCGGCCGCCAGGGCCTCTCGCCACAGTGTCCCCCCGCTCCCCCCGCAGACAGCCACCCGTCGCACNTTCGTCGCTTCCGCCCCGTAAACCCGCAGGTGGGGAACCCCGCCCAAGGCGGCGGCGAAGCGCTCGATCACCTGGTGTGCCGGGGCTCCCTCTGGGAGCTCTCCCATCCGACCCAGGCCGTGCAGCGCAGGCCTGTTCTCCAGGGGGTAAAGGTCGTAGGCCACCTCCTCGTAAGGATGGGCCGCGAGCATCGCCGCCACCACCGCCTGCGCGCGGTCGTGGGGGACAATGGTCTCCAGGCGCACTTCTTGAACGTGCTCCTCCTTNCCCACCTCGCCGATGAAGGGCTTCGTCCCCGCCTCGGGCAGGAACGTCCCCGTTCCCTCCGTGCGGAAGGAGCAGTGGCCGTAGCGCCCGATCTTTCCGGCCCCGGCCGAGAAGACGGCTTTGGCNACCTGGTCCACGTGCCCCTGNGGCACGAACACCACCAGCTTCAGGAGCCGTCCCCGGGGCCGCAGGGGGCACGTGTTCTGGAGGTCGAGCAGCCCGGCCAACACCTCCCCCATGCCCCCTTGTGCCACGTCATAGGGGGTGTGGACAGAATAGCAAGCGACGTCCGAGACCAGGAGGGCGCGGAGTTTCTTGCCTAAGGGGGTCTCGGGCCGAAGCTGGGAGAGGGGGTGGAACAGGATGGGATGGTGTGTTACGAGTAGATCCACGTCGGGGAGCTTGGGCAGGAGGTCGAGGTCGAAGTCCAGAGCAACGAGCACCCGCCTGCAGGGTGCGTCAAGCGGTCCCACCTGCAGTCCTGACCTGTCCCACTCCTCGGCCAAACTNGGGGGAAAGCGATCGTCCAGAAAGCCGGTTACTTCAGCGCGCAGCATGCTGGCGGAGTGTAGCCTTCAGGACGGTTGCCCTGCAAGGGCGCGGAGCTTACCCTGGAGAGGAAATGGCGAGACGGACCGGGATCGCGGACCTGCCGCTTCATGGAGGGAGGGCCCCTAAGTGGCTTTTCTCTCGCATGGTGAAACTCTCGCGGGAGGTGCTGTTAGCACTTGCCGAGGAGTTCGGAACCCAGGAGGTGCTGCGGCGCCTGGCCGATCCGCATTGGTTTCAGGCCCTAGGCTGTTTCCTNGGTTTTGACTGGCACTCCAGTGGGCTCACGACCACCACCTGTGGGGCCCTGAAGGAGGCCCTGCGCGAGGTGCCGTGGCTGGGCCTCTATGCCGCCGGGGGCAAGGGGNCCACCTCCCGCCGGGCGCCGGAGGAGATCTTGGTCCGGGGGAAGTACTTGTCCGTGGAGCCGGACCGGCTGGTCTACGCCTCTCGCATGGCGGCCAAGGTGGACTCGGCCGCCCTTCAGGACGGCTTTCAGATCTACCACCATGTGTTCTTCTTCGACCGGACCGGTCGCTGGTGTGTGGTCCAGCAGGGGATGAAGGAGGGAACCGGCATGGCCCGCCGCTATCACTGGCTCTCGGAGGGCCTCACNAGCTTCGTGTGCGAGCCCCACGCGGGGGTGGTGGGGGAGCAGGCCGGGCTGGTGCTCAACCTGGTGGCCCGGGAGGCGGACCCGGCCCGGCGGACCATCCCGGAACTTGCTGGGATCCCCCCGGAGAAACTGGTGGGGGAGTTAGGGCGCCTGGCACGCATGGAACTCCCCCGGCGACATGCCGTGCTTATCTCCGACTTGAACCCGGCCCGGCTCAAGTCCGTGTTCCTCCGCGCCTACGAGCGAGAGGCGCGGGACTTCGAGGAGCTCCTGGCCACGCCCGGCCTCGGGGCGAAAGGGCTGAGGGCCTTGGCCCTCCTCTCCGAGCTCCTCTACGGGGCCCCGGCATCGTTCCGCGATCCGGCCCGGTTCTCGTATGCCCATGGCGGTAAGGACGGCACCCCATATCCTGTCGACAGGGACACATATGACCGCACCATCGTGGTACTCAGGCGGGCGGTACACCGGGCCAAGTTAGGCCGGCAGGAGGAGCTCTCCGCCCTGCGGCGGTTGGCTACCCTCTTCGGTGAGAGGCAGGGAGGCGCGTGATGAGTGTCCTGATCGTTTTTTACGTGCTTTTGCTTATAGGCGCGGCGGTGTGGACGTTCCTGGATGCTGAGCGGAGGGGCAAATCGGGCTGGCTCGCCGGGCTCATGGTGTTCTTTTTGGGCTTTCCAGGGGGGCTNCTTGCCTGGCTTCTCTTCCGTCCGGGAGGGGTTAAGAAGCCTTAACGNGCCAGGGCCTTTCCCCGTTCGGTGGCGGCCATGACGGCCTTGATCAAGGCTACCCTAAGTCCCCCTTCCTCCAAAGCCATGAGCCCGTCGATGGTGACCCCAGCCGGGGTGGTGACGTCGTCCTTGAGCAAGGCGGGGTGCTCGCCCGAGGCGAGGACCAAAGCGGCCCCGCCGAGGAGGGCTTGGGCCGCAAGCTCCGTGGCCAGCTTCCTGGGAAGCCCCATCTTCACCCCTCCCTCGGCAAGGGCCTCGATGATGATGTAGGCGTAGGCGGGTCCCGAGCCGGACAGGGCGGTGACGGCGTCCATGAGGTCTTCGTCCTCCACCTTCGCCACCCGACCCACGGAGGAGAAAATCTCCCGTGCCACCTTCAGGTGCTCCGGGCGGGCGTGGCGGCCGGGGCAGATGGCCGTCATCCCCTGCCCGATCCGGCACGGGGTGTTGGGCATGGCCCTCACCACGGGGATCGGCTTGCCCAGCGTTTCCTCCACGAACCGGGTGGTGGTGGCTGCGGCCACGGAGATCACGAGCTGCTCAGGTGAAAGCTCGTCGCGTATCTCGGCAAGCACCTTGGGGACGGTCTTGGGTTTGACGGCCAGGATGATCACGTCACGGCCTNGCACNAGGGCCCGGTTGTCGGTGGTGACCGGGATGTTCAACCTCTCCTGGGCCGCTTCCGCGGTCTCTGGGTGGGCGGTGCTTCCGGCCAGATCCCGGGGGGCGGCGAGCCCAGCCTTGAGCATCCCCTCCACGATGGCNGTCCCGATGGTGCCCAGCCCTATTACAGCTATGCGTTTCCCCATCAAGCGCCTCCTTGTTCCCCTAAGCGGGAGCGTGATCCGGATAGTAGGAGAGCGTCGTCGGTGACGCCGACCCCTCGGAACAGCCCCACGAGGTCGTCCACGCCCAGGGACCGCTTTTTCTCCCCTGCGAGGTCCAGCATCACCCGTCCCCTGTGCATCATGATTATGCGGGTACCCAAGCGCAAGGCTTGGTCCATGCGGTGGGTGACCATCAGGGTGGTGATCTTTCCCTCCTGTACGAGGCGCTCCGTGATCTCGAGCACCCGGTCGGCGTTGGCGGGGTCCAGGGCCGCGGTGTGCTCGTCGAGGAGCAGTAGCCGCGGCCGGGCCAGGGTGGCCATGAGCACGGTGACGGCCTGGCGCTCCCCTCCGGAGAGGTGGGCCACCTTCTCCCCCAGACGCCCCTCGAGGCCCATGTCGAGCCGGGCCAGGGCCTCGGCCAGGGACTTGCGCCTCGCGTGGGGTAGGGCAAGGCGCAGCCCCCGGCGGCCCTTATGCAGGGCGATGGCGAGGTTCTCCGCCAGGGTCATGTGGGCTGCGGTGCCGCGCAGGGGGTCCTGGAACACGCGGCCGATCCAACGCGCCCTCCGGTATGCCGGCCAACGGGTCACGTCGCGCCCCGCGATCTTCACCCGCCCTTTTGTGGGGCGGCAGGTGCCGGCGATGATGTTGAGGAGGGTGCTCTTCCCGGCTCCGTTGGAGCCGATGACCGTGATGAAGTCGCCCTCCGCGAGGGAGAGGTCCACCCCCCGTAGGGCCTCGACCCGTTCCGCCCCTAGGGAGAAGGTCTTCCATACCCCCGTGAGTTCCAGGATCATGCTTCCTCACCCCTTAGGCGTGCGCGGATGGCTGGGGCCATGAGGGCCCCTAACACCACGATGGCTGTGAGGAGCTTGAGGTCTGAAGCGGTGAAGCCGAGGGAACTTCCGTAGCGCAGCGCGATGAGGATCGCTCCGCGATAAAGACACGAGCCCAAGATGGCGGCGGCTGTGGCCCAAACCACGCTGCGGGGACGGACGAGCATCTCCCCCACGATCACCGAGGCGAGGCCGGCCACGATCGTCCCCACCCCCATGCCCACGTCGGCGAAGCCCGAGTACTGGGCGACGAGCGCCCCGGAGAGGGCCACGAGGGCGTTAGACAGGGCCAGGCCGAGGACGACCATGGTCTCCGGGTTCACGCCGAACGCCTGCACCATGTCCGGGTTGTCCCCGGTAGCCCGCATGGCCGTGCCCAGCTCGGTGTGGAAGAAGAGATCCAGGAGTAGCTTCACCCCCAGGGCCAGGACCATGGCCACCACGACCAGCCCCCAGGAAGGGGGGAAGTGGAGGAAACGCACGGCCGCGTCCAGGGCGGAGGGGCGGCCGAGCAGGGGGAGGTTCGGCCGCCCCATGATGCGGAGGTTTATGGAGTAGAGCATGATCATCGTGAGCACCCCGGCCAGCAGCCCTTGGATGCGGAACTTGGTGGCGAGCACCCCGGTGAACGCCCCGGCCACCGCCCCGGCNCCCAGGGCCACCAGGGAAGCGAGGAACGGATCCCATCCCGCGATGATCAATGCCCCNCCCACCGCCGCCCCCAGGGGNAACGTCCCGTCCACGGAGAGGTCGGGGAACGCGAGTACCCGGAACGAGATGTACACCCCTAGGGCCATGAGGCCGTAGATCAACCCCTGCTCGACCGCGTGGAGGAAGAGCGTCACTTGGGCGCCCCTACTCCTTTACTACGAACCTCTTCCCCCCGAAGAGGAGCCCGGTGGCCCGCTCCTTGATCGCGTCCGGGAACTCAAAACCAATCTGCATGGCGGTGTCGAGGTTGAGCCACACCTGGGTTCCCTTCTGGTAAGCCACGGGGATGTCGGAGGGGGGGACTCCAGACAACACCTTGACCACCATCTCACCAGTCATGCGCCCATGGTCGTAGTAGTCGAAACCGGTGCACACCATGGGGCCTCGCTCCAGGCTGGAGGGATCGGCCACCAGGAGCGGGATCCCTTCGCTTTTCGCCACGTCCACCACCGCCTCCAGGGCGGCCACCACCGTGTTGTC
>MTNI01000170.1 GCA_002011415.1 Candidatus Acetothermia bacterium JdFR-47 | reverse complement strand
GCACTCGGCGCTTAGAGATCATCGGCGCCACGTGGAAGGCAACAAACCCCTCTTTCTCCAACAGCTCCTGGCGGGGAAAGTCCTCGACTTGGGAGAGGTCTTCCACTCTGAGCGTGCGGTGCTCTTTCGCAGCCCGGCCTGCATAGCCCTGTCCCAGTCGCAGGCGAGTTTCCTGAATAGCCCTTGTCCGGAAACCGCGGCCCCCGGCGTATTCCAGCGTCAGGGTTTGGGGGTCGAGAAGCAGTACCGCTGCGGCGTCTATCTCCAATTCGGTGACCACTTCGTCGAGCAACACACGGATGGTGATGCGCGGGTCGAGGCTCGAAGTGATAGCCATGTCGATGTTTCGGAGCGCCTGGATTCGCCTAAAGCCTCTCTGTGCTTCGGTATAGAGACGGGCATTTTCCAAAGCGGCTGCGGCCTGGTTGGCAAATGCCTGAAGCACTTTCAGACGCTTGGGAGTGAAGAAACCAGGGGTATCGCTGTAGAGATTCAGCGCACCGAAAGTCCGGCCCCGGCTCGTCAGGGGTAAGGCAGCGCTGCACCAGAATCCGTGGGTCCGTGCGGCATCTCGCCACGGCGTATAGCGTGGGTCGGAGGAAATGTCGGCTGTGACCTCGGGCGAGCCACTTCGGATCGCCCACCCGGTGGGGCCTTGCCCCTCGGGGGAATCGTCCCAGCGCACGACGATTTGGTTTGGGTAAGGGTTTTCCAAGGGGAAATAGGCGAGCACCTTCACCCGGCCGTCGGGCTCAGCCTTGCCGAGCCATGCCAAGCGCACGCCAAGATCCTTCACGCAAGCACGCACGACCTCTTCGGCCACGGCCGCGAGGTCTAGATGTTCGCTGAGTCGCAAGGCGGCGGCGGAGAGGAATTGCAGCTGGAGAGCGTTCTCCTTCAGCTCTTCGTAAAGCCGGGCCCGTTGTAAGGCGGAAGTGGCCTGGTGAGCCATCACTTGAGCTTCCATGAGGTCCGCCTCGCTGAAGCGCTCGGGATCCTTCTGATCACCTAAGATGAGGACGCCCAGCGTGGTTTCTTCGATGCTGAGGGGGACGACGATGGCCGATTGAAGCCGGGAGGTTCGGGCGAGGCGATGGTTGACCTTGTCCTTTGGGGCTTGGGGGATGTGCCTGTGCACCTCGCCTCGACCGCTTCTGGCCACGCGGGCGATGGCTGCCTGTGGATCGTCGAGGGGCACCTGGTGTCCCAGTGAGAGGCCGGAGGGGATGGCCTCGACTTTAAGCCGCAGAAGGAGCGCCTTCTTCTCCGCGTCTAGCTTCCAAAAATGGATGAAGCTGACTGCGAAAAGCGCCCCGATCTCTTCGGCCAAAGCCTCAAGGATATCCCCTTCATCGAGGAGGGGGCTCAAGCGTTCCGCCAACGCCAGGGCTTGGGCTTGGAAGCGTTCCTGATGCGCCAATTTCGCTTCCGCGCGTATTCGCTTTGTCAAGTCTTTGGCGTAGCAAAGTGCTCCAGCCATGCGGCCGCCGCGTTTCAGGGCGCGCCCTTGGACCTCGAGTGGGAGTCCCCGACCGTTCTTAGTCAGGAAGGTCAACTCAATTGGTCCGATGTTTTTGCCCTGGGATCCAGCGTCGAGGGCTTTGGCTACGATCTCCCTTTCCCGGGGACGGACAAGGTCTTGTAGCTTCTTCGAGAGTAGCTCTTCCCGCCCGTACCCGAGGAGTTCGCACATGGCTGGGTTGGCCTGTGTGAATCGTCCCTCCTCGTCGAGGGAGAAGATCGGTTCTGGGAACGCTTCGAGGTGACTTGCCCACAGGTGCTCAGCTCGCCTTTGGGCGGAGATCTCCTTCACCGATAACACAATAAGCGGGCCAGCGGATGTCTTCCAAGGGCTTAGGCTGATCTCGACGGGGATCTCTGTTCCCTCTTTGGTGCGGGCGAGAACTTCGTCCCACTTCCCCATAGAGCGGGATTGAGGGGCTTTTTGGTAGGCTCGGTGATATTGGGTATGGGTCTCACGAAGATATTCAGGAAGGAGTGTCTCCACGGGCTTTCCTACGAGCTCGGTGTGCGCGTAGTGGAAGAGCTTTTCGGTTTGGGCATTGGCCCACAGGATTGTGCCCTGCATATCAACGAGTAAGACTCCCTCGGGCAAGGCCTCAAGTAGAGACGTGACCTCTTGTTCCAGGGAGAGTCCGTCCCTCGGTGGGTGGGGTTGGTGATCCTCCGGAGGCGTTCTGATCAGCTCCCTTTTACGTAAGTCAAGGCCAGTCTAATTCCGCCCGATGAGGAAGTCAAGTGGTACGTATCACCTTCCAAGTCGCCCACGAGCCATTCGTGTGTTAATGTGAGTGGTCATGAAAAGGGGCGGCAATCACTTTGAGTAGCTTTGGGACTTGGCTTCCCCTTCCGTCTGGGGCCCTACGGGTGCTCGACGGGTTGGTGCGGTTGGGGGTGGCTGGAGCTGGGGAGTTGGCCCAGGAGTTGGGGATCACCCCCGCTGCGGTACGACAGCATTTGCGCACGCTTTTGGAGCGGGGATTTGCGGAGGTAACTTGGGTTCGTACTGGGCGGCCAGGGCCGCATGAGCGTGTCTGGCGGGCCACCCCAAAGGGCCAAGGGCGGGTTCGGCCTCAGAGGTTCGCCTTGCTGCTGGGGGCGTTTCTCCGCGCCGCCAAAGCCCGCCTTGGGGCAGAAGGTCTGGTGGGACTCCTCGAAGGTGTCGCACGCTATCTTGCGAGGGAGATAAAGCTAGAAAAGGGCGTGCCTTTTACCCAAAAGGTGGCTCACCTCCAGCAGTTCCTCGGTGAGCTGGCCGTTGCCACGAGGCTCCGAAAAGAAGGAGACGAATACGAGCTCGGCATCGTGAACCCTATTCTTCCAGATGACTTCTCTCACTTTCCTGAGGCCTATACCTTCTACCGAACCCTGGCGGAAGAGGTTCTCGGTGTAGAGGTAGAATTGATACTGCAGTTGGACTCCCGACAAGGTCCGTGCGTGTTGCGATTCCGTGCGCCGGAAGGCGAAGCGGGTCGGGGGCAGCTTTAGCAAGGTTGCGTGTGGGCCTTGCGCCAACGTCGTCCTGCTCGTTTAACGGGTAACAGCATTATCAGATCCTTCCTTTCCCCCTATCCCGTCCGTCGATTGAAAGGTCTCTCGGCTCGGTACAGCGTAAGCGGGTTGTGCGCTGCACACTCCAGCTGCTGGGGCTTCTGCAACTTTCCTAGACATCACAATGGAGATCTGCCCCAGCTCTCTCCTCCTGCAAAAATGTTCTCATACATGCTCCTAGTGAACGAAGTAGAGTAAGGAGGCCGCCAGATTTCCAGGAGGTAAGTCAGCCCAGCAGCGCAGGCAAAGCGCGAGATTTAGCTAGCTGGTAGGGGCCATGACGAAATATTCTTTCATTAGGCCAGTTATTGCCCGAGCTAGCAAGGAGAGCCAAGTTAAGAGGAGGTGGGATACAGCAGCCACTTTATGAGATAGCGTTTATTCCTTGAACTTCTGAAGCCGTTCGGTCTTAGGTTTGAAAAAGATTCATTGTTTGAGGCCGCTTAGGGGAAAGCCTTCGATGAAGTACCGCTGGAAAACGATGTAGATGACGAGGACAGGGATGATGCTGACCACCGTGCCAGCGAGGATCATGTTCCACACGCTCCCTGTCACTGAGAAGTAATGGTGCAGAAACATGTTCAACCCTACAGGCAGCGTGTACTTCTCCGCTTGGGTGAGGACGACCATCGGCCAGAAGAACTCGTTCCAGGACCCCTGGAAGGTGAGGATGGAGAGGGCGGCGATGGCCGGGACGGAGAGGGGAAGCACGATCCTCGTGTAGATTTGAAATGTATTGGCGCCGTCGATCCGCGCGGCCTCTTCGATCTCCCTGGGGATGGATTCCATGAACTGTTTCATCATGAAGGTCGCGGCCGTTGAGACCAGCCCGGGGAGGAAAAGGGCCCAATAGGTATTGAGAAAGGTGTCCATTCCGAACAGCTTGGACAGCCCGAACACCCCATCCCGTACCACGAGGTAGTTGGAGATGAAGGTTACCTGACCGGGCACCATCATGGTGAAGATGACGAAGAAGAAGAGAAGGTTCTTTCCCGGGAACCGCAGTCGCGAGAGGGCGTACCCGGCCATGGTGGCGAAGACGCTCGTGATGACGATTCGGAGGAAGGCTACCAAGAACGAGTTGAGCACCCAAAATGGGAACAGATTCCTGCCCCCCTTTCCTTTGTAGGTGGTCCAAGCCCGGATGTAGTGCTGGAAGATGTACCCGATCGCCCCCGGGGCGATGTTCTTCCAGGTGAGGAAGGTGCCGCTAACCCTCGAGCTCACCGAATCCGGAGGGAGCGTGGCCTTGACGAACTCCGTCCCCCGGGGCCCGACGACGGCCACGGGCAGCAGAGGGTAGAGCACGGTTCCTTTATGGTGAAAGACGACGGTGTAGGTAGCCTCATGGGTTCCATCCGGGAGTACCTTGTCCTCTGCAAGCACGACCTCGAACCCAGTGTCCGGAGCGGGATTGGGGACCCTCAGCTCGTATGGAGGGGACAAGAGCTGCACCCTGGGCGGAGTGGGCTCCTCAGGGTATCTAAAGGTCACCTGAAGGTTCAATTCCCTTCCCGGGGCCCATCCCCCTGTCCAGCCGTTTCCCCCTCCCTGAACCCCTAGTTGCCAGGCTGCCACCCAGTTGGGAGGGTAGAGCCGAGGGGCATTCAAACGCGGGGGCCAGGAGAGGGGGTTGTCGCGGAAGGAGGAGATAAGGCTGTAGGCAAGAGGCCCCACCATGAAGATCGCTAGGGCGATGAGAAGGGTGTACAGGATAACTCTTCGGGCAAGCCTGCGGCGAGCGAGCCAGCGGGCGTCCACGTAATAAATCTTCCCCCGATAGCGTACACTGGCTGTTGGCCTTTCGCTCACGAGTACCATCCCTTCTCCGAGAACCCCACCCGACGCTGTATGAGGACCACGACGAGGGTGAGCCCGGCCAGCACCAGTGCGGCGGCGGAGGCCATTCCTACCTTGGGGAGCGTTCCCGCCCCGAACACGTTCCAGTAGACGTAATAGGCCAGCGTAATCACCGATTCCAAAGGAGCAACGCCAGCCGTGATGGCCGCCTGGTCGAACATCTGGATGGTGCCGATTAGTCCCAGAGTGATCACGAGGAACATCACCGGGCGCAGGGCGGGGACGGTCACATACCGGAGCTTTTGCCACTTGGTGGCCCCGTCCAACTCCGCGACCTCATAGAGCTCCTTGGGCACGTTCTGTAGGCCCGCGAGGAAGAGGATCATCATGGTGGGGGTGGTGGTCCAGGTGTTGAGGATCATTATGGAGAGGAGGGGCAACGGNATCCCCAAGAACTTCTGCCTGGTNGTGAGCCAGGGGATCGCGACGTCAGCGAGGGGATAGGGCTTCACGATCCCCACGTACCCTAGGATCCAGGTGACGACCACCCCGCAAAGGACACTGACCGCAAGCAGGGAGGGATCCAATGCAGTGGCCGGGAGCNCATGACGCCGATCCCAGAAGACCTGAAGACACTGTGCCAGGGCGATCGTCCCGATCCCGACAAGAACGAAGGGCCAGTAACGGCCCAACGTGGTCAAGAGCCAGTTGACCGTCCCCCGGCGGTTCATGAGCCAGATGAAGATCGTTGTGATGGCGANGCTGGAGGCGACGCAGGGAACGTAGTACGCGGCCCGGAAGAAGGTCAACCCCTTGAGCTTTTGGTTGAGCACCACGGCCAGGAGCAAGGCGCAGAAAGTCTGAGCGTAGGTGACGAGGACCGCGTACACCAGGCTATGTGTCAACGCTAGGGTGAACCGGTAGTCNTGCACGAGCTTTAGATAGTTCTCGACCCCGACGAATCGTGAGACTTGGAATAGGTTGTAATCAGTGAAGCTAAAGTAAACGGTGCGGACAAAGGCGTACATGAAGGCCACGGCCAGGGTGAAAAGCAGAGGCAAAAGGAAAACGAACGCAGCCAGCCATTCTCTTCCTCTACGCCGCAGTCGCATGCCCGACGAGTTTAAAGAAAAACGGGCCGGGGGAGTCGTCCCCCGGCCCGATACGCTCACTCCAGGCCCAGGGCCTGGTTCAGCTTGTGGGCCGCTTGATCCATCGCCTCGTCCACGGTGGCCTCGTCCTGCATGATGAGGGTGAGTGCCTCGTTGACTGCCCCCATGTAGTCACCACCACCCACCTCGCCGAAGACGAAGGGGACCGTGCCGGGAAGCCCAGTGGCTTCGAATACCTTCTTGGTGGCCTGGGCGAAGAGATCCTCCTGCTGGAAGAAGGAGCTTCCGAGCAGGGCCTTTCGGGAGGGGATGGCGTGGCCGGATTCGAGAATGTAGTTCTGTACCTCGGGGCTCGTCAGGATCTCGATCACCNTGAAGACAAGGTCCGGCTGGCCGCACGGTGGCTTCATGGGCATGGCGTAGCCCACGGTGAACAGGTAGTTCCCCCGCGGGCCACCTTCCCACACCGTGGGCATAAGGGCCGCACCGAAGTTGAGGGTGGGGTTTTCGTTGCGGATGGGGGGGATGAGCCAGCCGCCCTCGATGCAGATCGCCGCCTTTTCCGCGATAAAGGCGGCGCCAGGCCAGCCAACACCGATGTCGCTTGAAGTCGCTCCGATGCCGAGGCGGTTGAAGCTGGTATACCACTCGNCGGCCATCTTCGCCGCGGGGGTGTCGAACGGAGCAGAGCCATCCTCCTTCAGGAACGNCATCCCCGCTGCAAAAGCAAACGGCAGGAATCGAGCGGCATCCGGGTTGATGCAGGCTCCGTACCAGTCAGGGGCGTTGTTCACCTGGGCGATCTTGGCGAGCAAGGTAGCCCAGGTATCGTCGTCGCTCGGGTAGGGGACTCCCATGGCGTCGAACATGTCCCTGTTGTAGAAGATCACCAAGCTGTTGAAGTCCTTGGAGACGGCATAGAGTTTCCCGTCGA
>MTNI01000111.1 GCA_002011415.1 Candidatus Acetothermia bacterium JdFR-47 | reverse complement strand
CGGATGTCCCCGATCTCCTCCCGCTCTTCCTCCGTGAGCAGGGGCCAGAGGAACGATTCCCTGAGGCCGATCCCCAGGCGCTTCTCCTCGTAGACCAGCTCCGCCTGGGGGGTAGCCTCGGTGGCCCGGATCCAAGCCCGCCAGCCGGCGAGGAACTTCTCCCAACCTTCCCCGTAAAGCTCGCGGAAGAGTTCAGGGAATTCCTCCCCGGGCAGGCCTAAAAGCTCCCGCACCGGGGGAGAGAAAAGGGCCAGCATCTCCGGCGGGGAAAGACTCTGGGAGAGATACTCGAAAAGGCTGGCGCCGATCTCGTAGAGGAGGAACTCCGGGACTTGGTCAAGGGTCCCGCCGGCCTTCAGCCAGACGGTCACTGGCCCCTGCACCAAGAGCGCGAAATCCCCGCCGTGACCAAGGGCGAATTCGGTCCAGCGGGCCATCCCCTCGATGATCAGCCGCGGCTCCCGGTCCAGCTCTTTAGGGCAGAAGTCGGTGGGGATCTGCATCTCCACGTAATCCTGCAAGCCGTGGGTGAGCTCATGGGAGAGGAGGGCCGGGCAGTCACCATGCGGGCAATAGGCGAGGATCACCCCCCAGGCACCCCAGTCATCCGGCGCGCCGGCCTGCGGAAACCGCTCACGCAGCCGCTCCCAGAGGTCCTCGAGGCCCAAGTATGGGATCACGTAAGTGCCCACGATCCCAAAACGATGGGTTTCCTGCCAGAGCTCCTCCGGGTCGTCATACAGGGCCACGTCGAAGCTCGGGCCTTCCCTAGCCGGCGGAAGAAGGTCGGGGGGCAAGGACGAAGGGACAAAGAAATGCCTTGGTATCGCGGTGGCCAGTCCCTGGGGGAGCCATAGACCCCACACCTCCCCCAAGATCTCTTCGGCCCGGGCGGCTGCCCCGGCCGGATCGGGTATCCCGTCCGGGAGCAGGAGGAACAGGTGCTCGGTGAGCACCCCCTGCCAGCCGAGGGCCAGGGTCGTGACCGCCAGGACGATGCTCAAAGCAATTCGTACCCGCATCTTTCCCTTACTTCGACTTTAGGCTGGGGTGGCGGGAAGGGCAAGTTAAGCGCCCAAAAGAAAGAGNGGTGCCGGTAGGCACCCCCAAACTCCTAGCCCCACTCCCTCGGAGGNGTCAGGACTTTTCGATCTCCATCTTCATGGCCACAAGACCAGTGAGAAGCTTGGGGTAAAAGTCCGTAGACTTCTGGGGCATGCGCTCCCCTTGGCCCGCCACCGCCATTACCTCCTCCACCCGGGTGGGATTGAGGAGGATGGCAAGCTGCCCCTCGCCCTTGTCCACCGCCTCTACCGCCTTGTCCCGATACGGGGTGTAGCTCACGTTTGTTTGGGCAGCGAGCTTCTCCTCGTCGATCCCCAGGAGCCGCTCCAAGACAGCCTTGTGGAGGATAGAGACGTCCAGGGATTTCCAGGCCAGGGACTGCTCCCCAGGGACGATCTCCGGGATCCTCCCCTCGTCCTTGAGGGAGACGGCGTAGAAACGGCCGGCGGGGAGGTAGACCACGAACACGTGCTCCCTCCCCAGACCCTCGGCCAGGCGCCGCTGCGCCTCCTCCAAGGAAGAAAGAGACTCCACCCGGAACTCCCCCTCCAAGTCCTTGAGGAACCGGTCCGGATCAAAGCTTTCCAAGGAGTGGACGACGCGGTGGATGGAGCGGATCACTAGACCCGGCTCGGCCGTGTTCACCAGGGTCACCATGCGAGAGGTGAAGGTCTCCACCCCTACCGGCCGCCAGCCCTTGGCCAAACACTCNTGCATGAAGGTAACCGCGGTCTCGAACCGGTGGTGCCCGTCGGCGATGAACACGGGAAGACTCGCCAGCACCTCCTTCGCTGCCCGGATCGCATCCTCGTCGGTGATCCGCCACAGGAGGTGGCGGTTGCCGAAGTCGTCCACGGCCTCCATCTCCGGGACGCGGCCGCGGATCCCTTCGTCCACGGCCCCGGAAGCACGGCGGGATGGGTCCTCGTACAGCATGAAGATGTGGCCGAAGTTGGCCTCGGTGGCCCGGAGCAATTTCAGGCGGTCCTCTTTGGGACCCTTCAGGGTCTTCTCGTGGGCCTTGACCGAGCTCTCCCTGAGGTCGAGCAGGGCCACGAGACCCTTACGCGTGTGGACCTTCCCNTCCCACTCGAACTCCTGGTAGTAGGCGTAAAGCGCAGGTTCGGGATCGCGGACTAGTACCCCTTCCGCAAGCCACTTGCGGAAGGTTTCAGCCCGGCGGGCGTACTCGGCGTCATCCTTGGGCGGGACCTTTCCCCCGATGACCCGCACGATGTTGTACGGGGAACGGCGTTTGTACTCTTCCTCTTCTTTAGGACCAATGCGGTCGTAGGGCTGGGTCACCACCTTCGATAGGTCCCCGACCACGTCCAGGTTATAGCGGACTCCGCGGAACGGATAGATCTTCGCCATCTCAGAGGCTCCTTGCGAACTCGAGCAGGATGTCTACCACCTCGTCCCCCACCCGGGCCTGGGCCTCTTTGGTCTGGGCCCCAATGTGAGGGGTGAGGCTCACTTTCGGGTGGCGGAGGAGCTCCATGTTCTTGGGCGGCTCCTCCTCGAACACGTCCAGGCCCGCCCCGGCGAGCTTTCCGGAGTTGAGCGCGGAAAGGAGCGCCGCCTCGTCCACCACCCCGCCGCGGGCGCAGTTGATGAGGTAGGCCCCGTCCTTCATTTTAGCGATCTCGTCTTTCCCGATCACCGGGCCCGCAGGATCCGCCGGGACGTGAAGGGTCACGAAGTCGGCCCGGGAGAGGAGCTCATCCATGGACACCATCTCCACCTCTGGAAGGGGAGATTCCTGCACAAACTTGTCGAAGGCGATGACCCGCATCCCCAGGCACAACGCCCGGCGGGCCACCGCCTGGCCGATCCGGCCGATCCCCACCACGCCCAGGGTCTTCCCGGCGAGCTCAATTCCCTTGAAAATCTTCTTCTCCCATTTGCCCTCGCGCAGGGAGATGGTGGCCTGAGGCAGGGACCGGGCCAGGGCCAGCATGTGGGCCAAAGCCAGCTCGGCCACCGAGTCGGTGCTCGCCCGGGGGGTGTTGCGCACTTCGATCCCCTTTTCGCGAGCATACCTGACATCGATGTTATCGAGGCCCACCCCGGCACGGACGATGAGCTTTAGGCCTTTGGCCGCGTCGATCGCCGGTTTCCTCACTTTGGTGGCCGAGCGCACCACGATGGCGTCGTAGCCCTTAGCGAGCTCCTCAGCCAGCTCCTCCGGCGACATCCCGGTTCTCTCCACTACCTCCAAGCCGGCCTCCCGCAGCCGCGCGACGGCCGACTCCGCCAGCGGATCACAGATGAGCACACGCATGGTCTCCTCCTAGAGTCCCAGGATCATGTCGATGGTGGCGAGGAGCCCGCGGATGTCGGCGGTGGTAAGGTCGCCCATGTGGGCAATGCGGAAGGTTTTCTCTTTGAGCTCGCCGTAGCCGTTTGCGATCCGCATCCCATGCTCTTCGACCAAGGTCTTGTTGAGGTCGGCCACGGAGATCCCGCGGGTGTTCTCAACGCAGGTTAGGGTCTTACTCCAGTAGCCCTCCTCCGGGAAGATGTCGAAGTGCTTCTTGGCCCAGGCCTGGACTAGGCTCGCCATCTCCTCGTGGCGGGCAAAGCGCCGATCCAGGCCCTCCTCGAACATGGCGTCGAGCTGCTCGTTCAGGGCAAACAGGTGCGGGATGGAGGGGGTGGAGGGAGTCTGGTTTTTCTTGTGGTACTTGAGCATCACGGGGAAGGAGAAGTAATAAGTTTTGGGCTTTACCTCCTCGGCGCGGGCCAGGGCCCGGTCGGAGACGGCGCAGATGGTGATCCCCGCTGGGAGCGCCACCGCCTTCTGTACTCCGGCAAGGAGCACGTCCAACCCCAGCCGGTCGAACTCGATCTTCACCCCGCCCATGGCCGACACCGCGTCCACAAGGAGCATCACGTCCGGGAAGCGGTGGACCACCTCGGCGATCTCCGGCAGGGGGTTCATCATCCCGGTGGAGGTCTCGTTAAACACGAGCGTCACCGCGTCGAACTCGCCGGTGGCGAGCTTCTCCTCCACCTGCTCGGGCTTAATCGCCTTGTCCCACGGGTTCTCCAGGGCCTCGCAGGGGATGCCACAGGCCTTGGTGATCTGGTGCCAGCGCTTGGAGAAGGCCCCGTTCACCAAGTTAAGGCATTTCTTTTTGACNCAGTTCTGCACTGCGGCCTCCATGACCCCGGTGGAGGAAGAGGTGAAGACGAACACCGTCTGGTCGGTGTACAGGAACTTCTTAAGTTTAGGTTGAAGTTCAGCGTAAAGCTCCGAAAACTCGGGGGAGCGGTGGTGGATCTGGGGAGTGGACATCGCCTGCAGGACCTCGGGCCGCACCTCAGTGGGTCCGGGGGTAAAAAGCTTGCTATGCGTCTTTCTCATCGGGATCCCTCCTTTGCCCCCAATGTACTTCTTGTCAGGCTGTCAGGCAAGTTGGAGGGGCTAGTGGGGGCCAGCCCGGGAAAGGCCCAGCCGGCGCGCGATCTCCAGGGCCTCGCGGTATTCCTCCGGGGTGATGCGCCGGGCCAGCTCCGGGTACTGCCACGCCTTGTAGGTAGGGTAGTACTGGGCCATGATGTTGACGAAGGTCTCCCGGGAGAGCTCCTCGGCGATGAACCGCAGCACCTTTTCTGTCCCGGCGAGCCCCTCGGGGAGGACGAGGTGGCGTATCAGGAGCCCCCGCTGGGCGATTCCATCCCGGATCTCGAGGTCCCCAACCTGACGGTGCATCTCCTTAAGGGCGGCCCTCGCGACCTCGAAGTACCCCGGGGCTTCGGAAAAGCGGGCTGCAACCTGGGAGTCCCCGTACTTGAAATCCGGCATGTAGATGTCCACGATCCCGTCAAGGAGCCGCAGCGCCTTCACCGACTCGTACCCGCCGCAGTTCCACACGATGGGAAGCTTCAGGCCTTCCTCCCGGGCGAGGGCGAGCGCCTCCACGATCTGGGGGGCCTGGTGGGTGGGGGTGACGAAGTTGATGTTGTGGCAGCCGATCTCTTGCAGGTGCAGCATCCAGGCCGCGAGCTCCTCCACTGGGATCTCGCGGCCCTCCCTGAGCTGGGAGATCTCGTAGTTCTGGCAGAACACGCAGTGGAGGTTGCAGCTGGTGAAGAAAATCGTGCCCGAGCCCCCCCGACCCACGAGCACCCGTTCCTCTCCGAAGTGGGGGCCGAAGCTGGAAACCCACGGGCGCAGCCCTGCCTGGCACGAACCCCGCTCCCCCTCCGTCCTGCGAACGTGGCACTCCCGGGGGCAAAGCCGGCACGGCGAGGCAAGCTCCCGGAGCGCCTCTGCCCGGGCCCGGAGCTCCTTTCCGGAAAGCCCGAGGTACGCCGGCCAGGTTACAGGCGGAGTCATCGCCGCCTGGAGTGTACGCCGGAGACGGGCCCGGTCACGAAAAGGAGCGGTTTCCCAGCCCTACGAAGGCGTGTGGATCAGGCGATCCGCAGGATCCGCTTGGCCTGGTCCACCTGGTCCACCGTCAAAAACAGCTTGTTCTTCTCCACCCCCGCGTAGCAGGACTCCACGTTCAGGCCCTCGGTCGCCAGTCGCCTGAGGAGCGTGGCCAGCTCGCCCGGATGGTTGGGGACATCGATGGCCAAGGCCTCCTTCTCCTCGAACTCGATCCCCAGGTCCGCAAGTACCCGCCGGGCCTTCCCTGGGTTGTCCGGGACGAGCCGAATCAACCCCTCCTCCCCGGCCCCGATCCCAGCAATAGCCTCGATGTTGATCCGCTCCTCCCCGAGCGCCGAGGTCACCTCCGCAAGCGCCCCCGGACTGTTCTCCAGGCTGAACCGGAACTCCTTCATGGAAGATCACCTCCCATCCCCAACATAGACCACAAGGCCCCGTCGGGCAAGCCCTCGCCGGAGGCCTAGTTCACGTCCCCGAGGTAGCTGGGACCGACAGGCTTTGTTTGAAGTCTTTTAAGCGGCGCGATGAGCGCCTGCGGGTAGAGCCGGAACCGCTCGAGTTCCACGATCGAAAGCCAGGTGATCCCAGTCTCCCCTCAACCAGAGGGGCTCACGCCCTGGGCGTGAACGCGGGGCCGCAAGCCACACAGCTGCGCGATCTCGTCCGCGGCGAGGAAGGTGGAGTTCGGACTGGCCAACCTCCGGGCCGCGGCCGCGTACTGGGCCAGCGCGCCGTCCCCATGGAGCCACTTCGCCAGGGTGTCCGCGATCCTGCGTGGGCTGGAGAGATAAACCCCGGCTCCCCTCTGCACCACGAAGTCCACGTTGCGCGTCTCCTGAAACGGGATGGCGCCATACAGGATCATGGAAAGACCGGACAGGGCCGCTTCGGCAATGGTGAGGGGGCCAGCCTTGCTCACCAGCACGTCCGCCCCCCGCATCAGCACCTCCAGGTGGTCCACGAACCCGTACAGGTGCACGAGGGACCGCCAAGGCACTCGCGCGAGTTTCCGGCGCAGCTTCTCGTTGCGGCCGCAGACGATAGCGAGCTGGACCTTCGGCACCCGCCGGTCGATGGCGCGGGCGATGAGTTCCAACCGCCCCATCCCCTCACCGCCCCCGAGGATCAGCACCACAGGGAGCTTCCGGTCCCAACCCAGCTCCTCCCGGGCCTCGGCCTTGGATGCCCGGTACAGGGCGAATTTGGGGTGGGCAAGGGGGCCCATCAGCCGCAGTTTGTTGGGACTCAAACCGGCCTTGCGCCCCAGGGCCTCTCCCTGGCGCGAGGCGACGAGACACAAATCCAAATCCGGGTGGAACCAAGCGATGTGGGGCCGGCCGATGTCGGTGACCACGCTCACCATGGGCACTTCAATTCCCAGGGCAGTGCGGGCGCCCACGAGCGGCCGTACCGGGATGGGGTGGATGAGGACCAGCACGTCCGGGCGGTGATCCGCCAACATCTGCGTGAGCATTCG
>MTNI01000230.1 GCA_002011415.1 Candidatus Acetothermia bacterium JdFR-47 | reverse complement strand
GGCTGCTCAAGAGGTGGGGCGGCTCCTGTCCCGGTTCGGCTCTGCCCGGACGTTCTTCTCCCTCGCCCAGGGCCGCTGCACGCGCCTGGTGGAGCTCGTCACCGCCCATCTCCCCTCGTTCCGGGACGCGGCCACCTACCAAGGCCGGGTGGTCCGCTTCCACAAGCGGGCCCAGATCCTGTGCGCTGACCTTTACGGAACCTTCGAGGGCGACGGCCCCGGCGACCTGCGGGACATGGATTGGCTCACCGCCTTCGCCGATTACAAGCTCCCTCAGATCCTGCGAGCACAAGGGGCGCTGATGTTGGACCCAGGCCTCGCCTGCCGCATCGACAACAGGGAGCTCATCCCCGCCGGGTCCACCGAGGAGGTGGAGCTCCGAGCCGCCACCGTGACCGCGGTGGAGCGGCTGGTCGAGCTCCTGGGCAAGCGGGGCCGGCCCCTGCGGGCGTTCGAGGTGGACTGGATGCTGTGGTACCTTGCCCAAGGGGAACTCCCCTTCCCCCATCACCGGACGCTCACGATCTTCTACTGACACCGATGCCCCTGTTCCGCGTCGTCGCCGAGCACCCGGAGAGCGAGGCCCGCCTGGGTGTCCTCTCCACGCCACACGGGGAGGTGAAAACCCCGGCCTTCGTGGCCGTGGCCACTCGGGGCACGGTGAAGGCAGCGAGTGCGGACGACGTGTGGGCCCTGGGCGTCCAGATCCTGATCGGAAACACCTACCACCTAATCCTGCGTCCGGGGGCGGAGACAGTGGAGGCCCTGGGAGGGCTGCACGGCTTTTCGGGCTGGGATGGTCCCTGGATGACGGACTCGGGGGGCTTTCAGGTGTTTTCCCTGGGGGCAGGAAAGGTCCACGGGGTGGGGAAGATCGCGTCCATCTTCCCCGGCGAGGCGGTCCCTAAGCCCACCGGTCCCTCGCTGGTGCGGCTCACCGAGGACGGTGCCCGCTTCCGCTCCATCGTAGACGGCTCGTGGGTGTTCTTCTCGCCGGAGGAGGTGATCCGCTACCAGCGGCTTTTGGGAGCCGACATCATCCTCCCCTTGGACGAGTGCACCTCCCCATTTCACAGTCGGGCCTACACTGAGGCCGCCATGGAGAGGACCCACCGCTGGGCGGAAAGGGCCCTCAGAGCCTTCGAGGAGACCCAAGGCCTCGGCCCCAACCCTGGCCAGGTCCTGTACGGGATCGTCCAGGGCGGGGCCTACGAGGACCTGCGCCGCCGCTCGGCCCGCGTGATCGCGGGGCTGGGCTTCCCCGGCTTCGCCATCGGGGGCTCTCTGGGCAAGTCCAAGGAGGACATGCTACACGTGATCGAATGGACGGTGGACGAGCTCCCCAAGGAGAGGCCCCGTCACCTCCTTGGGATCGGGACGGTTGAGGACATCCTCGAGGCGGTGCGGCGCGGGATCGACACCTTCGACTGCGCCGCCCCCACCCGCATGGCCAGGAACGGGACGCTGCTTTCAGCTCGCGAAGAGGGCTTCCGCCTCAACATCAAGAATGCCCGCTTCCGCCGGGACGAAGGGCCCATCGAGGAAGGATGTGACTGCCCCACCTGCCAGCGACACTCCCGCGCCTTCCTCCACCACTTGTTCAGGTGCGGGGAGCTCTCTTACTTCCGCCTTGCTACCCTGCACAACCTCAGGTTCATGGCGCGACTGATGGCCGCTATCCGGGGGCGTATCGCCGCGGGGAAGCCCCTGGACGCTGCAAGCGTGATGGAGGACCTAGGCCGGACCTAGGGATCGGCTGTCCCCCAGTTGAAGCCCACCGTGGCGCCGACCGCCGGCACGAGCGCCACCGCCAACATCCCCACGGCCTCCACAAAGGGATCGTTCAGCTCGAATAGCCCCAGACTGTAAAGGATGGGTTCGGCAAATAGGCCCACGAGCCCGCCCACAAGCGCTCCGCCGATGCACGCTGGGACGTTCCCCGCGATGCCGAACAGGGCACCGGCACCGATCACGCCTAGGCTCGCCCCAGCAGTGATCCCACAGGTCATAAACCCCACCACGATGGGCGTCCGCAGCTCCGCGAGGCCCACGGACTCGACGAACGCGCTCCCCAACCGGCCTGCCAGAACCGCTCCGGAAAAGCCCACCACACTCCCAGCGATGATCTCAACCGCAATCGTCGCCGGGGGCATCGCAGCCAATCCAATCCCGCTTACAACAAGCATACCCAGAACCAACACGAAAAATCTGGGCATGGCATCCCACCTCCAAAATCACCCCAGACCTTCGGCAAGGCGGGAACACGGCGCGGAGATACCCCCTCTCGTCACCAACCCACCTCTTTAAGCCTGGGAAACCGAGCCCTCATGGCTTCGCTCTAGCCCGGATTAGTCCATGATGTCAGGGGTCCCGGTGCACACCCCTGCGCCCCAATACAGAAGAGGATTGAAGGCGTTGCGACAGTTCTTAGCGCTCTGGAGGTCCGGGTTGTCACAGCAAAAGCCGCTGGGCTCCATGATGGACCCGACCGTGCTGTCAGCCAGGCCGCTTCCCGACGGAGGGTGCGCCAGATCTAGTGCGTGCCCAAGCTCATGGGCAAGGTGATAGGGGTTCACTGGCCCGCAGATACAAGACCCACAAGGGCAGTAGCTCGTGCATGGACAGGGGCAAGGAACCGCCAATTGCTGGTCCGAGGTCACGATTTTCGCCGAGGCCGTGCCCGATGAGGAACACGCGCCCCCTCCCCAAGAACAGGTGAGGCTGGTGGACATCCGCTCCACCACGAACACCTCCACCGCATCGGAAACGTCCACCTCACCCCGCAGGGCGGCAGCCTCCGCTGCACTATTCAGCACTCGGTACGCGTTGTTGTTCACGTAAATTGGAGAGTTAACGTAGAACCCTAGGCACCTTACGGTCCCACACCGTCCCCACATCTCGTGGGCATGCTTCATGAGCTCGGTAAACGCAGTGCCCGTGGCATTTGGGTCCGAAGGGCCGGATCCGATGAACACCGGTTGAATCTTGAGCACATCGAGAGGGCGCAGGATCCATTTCAGGCGAACGCGGAACACCAGGTGAATCCTCCTCAGGGCGCCGAGGACCCGCGAGCTGAGCTCCATGGAAACCTCTCCCTGAAAGTAAATATCGCCCTTCCCCCCGGGTTGGAGCCCTTCGGGAAGCGCCCCGGTGATCTTCCCGGCCACCCCCTCCGTGTAGGGCGCGAATAAGTCTTGCTCGCCTTTTACCCCAAGCTGGCGGTACCCTTTAACCCTGTCGATCAGCTCATAGTGCAACGTGGACTGGAACTCCGCGCCCAATTGCCCGGTACGCGGGCTGTACGTTGCCTTGACGAGGGCAGCCAGGGCGATCCCGATCGTCCCCGAGTCCCCCTTGGCTGTGCTGACACCCTCGGAGACGAGGTTCAGTCGGACGAGGTGCCAGACGAGCTGCCCCTTCGCCTCGGTGCCAACGCGAAACCCAATGGTCCCGAAGAAAGTCGCTTGCCGGTCCCCCCTGTCCGTGGTCACGGTGGCCACGGCCTTGTCCAGGTTGCCGATGAGATAGTACTGTTGCCCCTGCCGACACTGGCCCACCACCCACAGCCCGGCGACTGCCAGCAGCAAAGCCGCCGCGGCTACCCACGTCCTCCGCCCTCTGACTCCGCTCATGCCCCACCTCCAGAAGACACACCAATTCCCCCGAGGCACTCGTTCGACACGAAGGCCTCCCCAACCATCCCGAAGAGACCCGCCAGTATAGACCCTCGAGGGAGAGAAGCGAATTAGAAGCAAGGCCGGTGCCCAAGCTGGCCCCCCAAAAGTAGAGCTAGCCGTATCCCAAGGCCCTCCACCAGGCGTTTCCCAAAGTGACCATCGCCAAGAGACACAAGGAGGTGATCAGGGAGCCGGTGTGCTCACCGGCGGGGCCATGGCCCCGCGGCCACGTCGATCGCTCCCACGTAAGCCCCCAGCTTAACGCCCCCGGGGAGGGAGCGTTCCTCCTCTCAGGAGCTTCCGCTTGTACCCGCGAGGAGCGGGGGGAGTTGGCCCAGGAGGTCGTCCAGAGCCCCGGTCAGCGCTTGATTCCAAGCGGTTCCGGAAAACTCGGGAGTACCTATCTGAAGCTCCATGGACCAACCCGCCGCCTGGGGCAGGATCTGGAAGCTCGCCCAGGCGATCGGCCCAATGATGGGCATTTGGTAAAGTTCCACGGTGTACGTGCCCGGCGCCGCTGGGGTGGCTCCGAACATCTGGTCCCAGGTCCACTGTACGCACGGATCGGTCGCCGATGAGGAGAGCGTAGGCGAGACCCAAGAGGGACCAGGCGTCGAAACTGTCCGGACGATCACGTAGAAGGTGTTAGGCGGGGAAGGATCTTTGTAGCCGATGATCACAGGCTCGCCCGAAAGATACGCACTCTTGCTCACCCGGAGGCCCCTGAGGCACACGTCCCAGGAGATGGAGAAGAAGAGCCGAAAGGAGGCGGTGGCCTCACCCTGGCCTGTACCCTCTCCGACCAGGCGACCGAGCTCCTCTCCGGTTTTGAGGTCGCGCACCGTTACGGCCACCTCAGCCGAGGCGCTTACCCCTTCCACGGTGAAGAAGCCAAGGCTGAGGCTCACCTTGCTCGTGCGCAGGGACTCCAGCGACCCAAGGAGCAGGAAGTCCGCCCCCATGGCCAGCGCAGCCTGAGACCAGGCCGCGGCATCTCGGGCCTTGAGCCCCTGCCCTAGAAGCCAACTCTCCAAGGCCATGTGGGGGATGACCGGGTACCCCGCATCGCGCAGCTTCCCCTCCAACATCTCCGCCAAGCCCGCCTCCACCCCGAGGAGCCCGGCCCCAGACCGGTCCACGAACGGGGCCACAGCCAGGACGGGCTTCTCCTCTGGGACCAGGCCCTGAGGCGTCTGGCCCACCGCGCCCAGGGCCGCCGCCACAAGGAACATCGCCAAAATCTTTCTCATCGGCATCACCCCGTAAAAGTACACCGCGCCGGGCGTCAAGGTTTCCAGAGCCGTCTTTTTATCGCAAAAGCTCCCTCTTTACGGGAGAGTACTAAGGTGAGAATACTAACCGACCATCCAGCTCCCCCTTTCCCTGATCCCCTCTCAAGCTGCGGGAAAAGGCACTTGCCCCGCGGCCGGTGCTAAAAGGCCTGGAACGAGGATCGAAGCCAGCCTCACCCGGTATTGGGAGAGGCAGCCAATGTCTACGCTGACAAGCTAACCATAGCCCAGGGCCCGCCACCAGACACTCCCCAAGGTCACCATCACCAGGACACACAGGAATGTGATCAAGGAACCAGCTAAAGCCATGTCCCGCATTCTGACCTTTCCCGTTCCGTAAGCAATGGCGTTTGGCGGTGTGCTCACCGGTAGGGCCATGGCGAGCGAAGCAGCCATCGCCACCCCCAGCACCAGCAGGGGAGAAATGCCCATCCCCACCCCCGCCACCCCGGCCACCGGAACCAGCAGGGCAGCGGTGGCGGTGTTGCTGATGAAGGCGGTGATGAGGGCGGTCAGCCCGGCAAAGGCCGCGAGGACCAGCTCTGGGGATACCCCGTCAAGGGAGATCCGGGAGATCAAGTACCGGCTCAGCCCGCTTGCCTCCATCCCCGTCCCCAAGGCGAGTCCCCCACCGATCAGGATGAGCACCTCCCAAGGCACCCGCCGCAGGTCCTCCATCCCAAGCAGCCCCGAACCGGGCAGGAGCACCAACGGCACGAGGGCGATGATGCTGTCGGGCACACCGTGGAGCTTGCTCGTGAGCCAAAGCAGCACGGTGAGCGTCCCGACGGCCAGAACGCCCCACTCCCTCCGGCTGATCCGGCCCGGCGGTGCCGCAAGCGGAGGCAGCCGCCCTCTCCGGGGACGGAAAAACAGGTATAAAGCGCCCCCGGCAATCCCAAGAAACAAAAGCTGAAGCGGGATGGCGACGGCCATCCAGTCGACAAAGGAAATCCGCATCCCCTCTTCGGCAAGGTAACTCATCGCCATCGGATTCGGCGGGCTCCCCACCGGGGTGCCGATCCCCCCGATATTGGCGGCAAAAGGGATGGAAAGAATCAGGCCCCGGCGGAAGGGATCGCGGGCGGGAATCGTGGCCACGATGGGAAGCGCTATGGACATCATGATGGCGGTGGCAGCGGTGTTAGAAAGCCACATGGACAAGAAAGCCGAAGTGACCATCACCCCAAGCAGCACGGCTGCTGGTCTATTGCCCACCCAGCGCAGGATGAGGTGTGCAACGCGTTTTCCCAAACTGGAGTTCTCCACCGCGGCCGAGAGCGCGAATCCACCCAGGAGCAAGGCCACCACTGGGTGAAAAAAGGGGGCCAGGGCTTCCTTGGCATCCAACACCCCTAGCACTACCTGAAGGAACGGGATCAAAAGGGCCGTTGAGTAAAGGGGGATGGCCTCGGTGAGCCACAATCCAGCAGCCAGGATCAGGATCGCGAGCATGGCCCGCCCCGACCCCAAACCTTCGCTAGGGACGAAGAGGTAAACCGCTGCCGCCAGCCCAGCCACCGCCAGGGCCAGCACGAGTCGCATCATCACACCCTCTCCCTTTGAGCGGGCCTTCCGGCCCACTTTTTGAGACCACATGATAAGAAACTCAGGTGGACTATACCACCCTCGGGGGATCAGGACGGGCAGAGTTGCTGGCAAGGGGGGTTCTAGAGGGAACCGCGGGGGCCGAGCAACCCCTTTACTCGGCGGTGGCGCGGCGGAAGACGTGCTGGGCGATGAGGGCGCTTGCCAGGGCCAGACCAGCCGTGACCGCAAGCCCTGGGGCCATGTGACCCCAGTTCCAACCGGAGAGCACGAGCTCCCGCATGGGGGTCACCGCATGGGTGACCGGGTTGAACTTGGCGATCACGGCCAGCCACGTGGGCATGGCCTCCTTGGGGAACAGGGCTGTGCTGGTGAACATTAGGGGCATAGTGAGAAAGTTCACCACCGCCATGAGCGCCTCCTGGGATTTGATCCGTGCAGCCAACGACAGGGAAAGCCCGCTCAAGATCAGGCCGAACGTCATAGCGACGAGGAGGACGATG
>MTNI01000092.1 GCA_002011415.1 Candidatus Acetothermia bacterium JdFR-47 | reverse complement strand
GCTTGGCGATCTCGCGCGACCAGGCCCCGGCGGCGTTCACCACAACCCCGGCCGCCACCTTCCCCCGGCTTGTAACCACCTCCGTGACCTTCCCGCCCCGCACGGAAAACCCGGTGACCTCGGTGAACTTCTCCAGGGTCACCCCGAGGCGCCGGGCGGCTCTGAGGTACCCCTCCACCACCCGGAACGGGTTGGCGTGGCCGTCGGTGGGGCAGAAGGTGGCCCCGGCGATGGTCATTATGTCGAAAAGGGGCACGATCTCCGGCACCTCCTCGGGAGAGAGGGCCCGGGAAGGAAGGCCGAGTTCGTTCTGCAGGGCCACTGCCTGCCGCTGGAGCTCGAGCTCCTCTTCGGTCTCGGCGAGCACCAGGTACCCCCCTTGCACGTATTCGATGTCGTAGTCGAGCTCCTCGGAGAGCTGCTCATAAATCCGCACTGAGCCCATGGCAAGGCGGATGTTGGGAGCCGTGGTAAACTGTTGCCGGATCCCGCCCCCACAGCGGCCGGTGGCCCCGGCACAGGGAAACCGCCGCTCCAGTACAAGCACGTCGCGAATCCCGCGCTTGGCCAGGGTGTAGGCAAGTGCCGCCCCGGTGACCCCCGCCCCGATGATGACGACGTCTGCTCTATCCCTCATCCTTCCCCTCCCAGGAACAGCTCCACCGGCGCCGGGGCCAAGGGTGGCCGCACGGAGATCTCCTCCAACACCTCCGCTAGCGGCCGTCCGGTCTTCCCCGCCAGGATCCGGGCCACCAAGGGAAGGCAGGTCCTCCCTTGGCAGGGGCCCATCCCCACTCGCAGGTGTCTTTTGAGCTCCTCCAGGGTGTCGTACCCCTCCTCGATAGCGCGGATCACCTCCGCGACCGTGACCTCCTCGCACCGGCAGACGATGGGGTCATCCATCACACACCACCTTCACCGCCCGGGCGGAAAATACCCACTCCTCCGGGACCTCCACCGTGACGAGCCAGGTCGTTCCGACCCTTCGAACCCGGACCACGCGCCCCTCCCCCAAGGCCTCTCCGGCTCGGGAGATCACCTGCACTCCTTCCCCTTCCTCCGGGACGGGGAGGAGCTCGTAGGGCACGGTAACGTGGGCTTTTCCCTCTCCCATGGAAAGGTCCAAAAGGAAGATGGCAAGCCCCGGGCATACCCCAAGGCAGGTCCCGCACCCCGTGCAGCGCTCAGGATCCAGCTGCGGCGGGGTCACCATAGGGCCCTCGATGGTGATCGCGCCAAAGGGGCAGGCATCCGCGCAGGGGTTGCAAGGGATCCTCTCCACGCACTCGATCACGGCACAAGGCCCCCGGCGAAGCCGCTCCAGGGGAGGAACCCGCCCGGCCAGGTCCTCCTCGCTCAGGACCCCAGTTTCCCGAAAGCTAGCCAAGGGCCACCTCCTTCATGAGGGAAAGGAGCTTCTCTTTCCCACGCCTCGGGCGCTCGCCAAAGGGGCCGGACCGGAGCTCCCCAAGTTCCCTTTGGGCGGCTTGCCTTTCGTCCCGCAGTTTGCGGCCCAGCCGCTCAAGCGCAGAAAGCGCGGCGATCCTGCCCTCGAGCATCGCCGTTGAGGCCTCCCCGATCCCGGCGCAGTCTCCGGCGACGTAAAGGCCCGGGACCGTGGTCTCCATCGTCTCATCATGCAGGGGCACCCGCCCCCCGAGCTCCGGCACGTAAGCCACCTTCGCCCCGGCGACCTCCGAAAGGCGCGTGGAGGGGGTAAGACCTACAGCGAGGCAGATGAGATCGACGGAAAGTTCCTCCTCCGTCCCGGGGAGAGGCTGGAAGCGCTCGTCCACCCGGGCGATGACCGCCCCCTCGACCCGTTCCTCTCCCAGAGCCCGAGCCACGGTGTGGCGGGTTAGGATGGGGACTCCCAGGCGCCTGATCTTGGCCGCGTGGACGTGGTAACCGCCGATCGTAGGGGCAGCCTCGACCAGCGCGACTACCTCCACCCCAGCCTGGAGGAGCTGGTAGGCGACGATCAAACCGACGTTCCCCGCCCCCACCATGAGGGCCCGTTCCCCGGGCTTTATCCCGTAAACGTTCATCAGGGTCTGGATCGCTCCCGCCCCGTATACCCCGGGGAGGTCGTTCCCCGGAAAGAGAAGAAACCGTTCCTCCGCCCCCGTCGCCACGACGAGATAGCGCGCCCGAATCAAGAGGAGCCGACCTCCCTGGGAGACAGCGAGGACCCTTCCCTCGTCCTCGTAGATCCCGAGCACCTGGGACCCAGAAAAGAGCTCCACCTCGCCCCGCACCTCGGCGATGAGCTCCTGGGCGATGGCAACGCCCCGGGTCCCGGCCCTTTCAGCCCGGGAGCCGAAGAACTTGTGGGTTTGCTTTATGAGCTGCCCCCCAGGGTGGGGGTTCTCGTCGAAAAGGAGCGGCCTTATCCCGTGCTCGAGGAGGGTCTTCGCGGCCGAGAGCCCCGCCGGCCCGGCCCCCACGATGGCGACTTCAGCTTCCTGCTCAAGCGGCGGGCCTGCCGTTCGGGGACGGAAGTGAGGGTCGATCTGCCCCGGCCCCCGCTGAGATCGAACGTCCATCCCCTCCCGCACCAGGGTGACGCAGGCCTTGACGTTGGGGATCCCGTCCACGGTCACAAGACACGAGGAACATTTGCCGATGGCGCAGAACAGCCCCCGGGCCCGGCCGCTCTTCGTGCGGGAGAGGATCCGGATCCCGGCCGCGTGCAGCGCCGCGGCGATCGTTTCCCCCTCGTAGGCCTCGATCTCCCTCCCGTCGAAGGAGAAGGTGATCTTCTTCCCGCGCTGGAACTCCAGTATCGGATGCTCAGTCAGTCTCATCGCCACTTCCTTCACGGTGTAAAAGCCGGAAGCCTTCGGGGAAGGGGTCCCCCTCCTCGAGGACCAGGTTCCCGAAGCCCATCACGTGGGCCGATCCCGTCACCTCCGGCACGATAGCCGGTAGGTCCCCCACCCGCGTCTCCGCCACGATGCGGCCCACGAACTCGGTCCCCAGGATCCCCAGATGGCGGTACTCCTCCCCCACTCGCAGGCGCCCGCGGGCGTGGAGGAAGGCCATCTTGG
Source organism: Candidatus Acetothermia bacterium JdFR-47 (assembly GCA_002011415.1). Taxonomy (GTDB): domain Bacteria; phylum Bipolaricaulota; class Bipolaricaulia; order Bipolaricaulales; family Bipolaricaulaceae; genus JdFR-47. The sequence continues at coordinate 4,176 of MTNI01000092.1, read as the reverse complement.
CACAGGTCCCGGTCCCGCAGGGGGAGCGGTCCACCTGCCCCTCCCCGAACACGACTACATTCCTTGGGGGATCCCCTTCCTCATAGAACTCCACGAGCTCCACCGCCAGGGGCTCCCCGGTGGCCGGATGCCGAAAGCGATGGCTAGCATTCACCCAGCGCCGGATCTCCACCCCCAGTCGGACGAGCTTTGGCAACGCCTCCCGGGTGAGGGGGATACCGGCCTCCCGCGCTTCCACCAGGGCGAACAGGTTTCCCCCATAGGTGATCTCCAGCCGCCGCCCCTCCCACTCCAGGGGGCCAAGGTAAAACGCGGGCACATTGCGGAAGGTAATGGCTTTTACCTCCTCTCCCTCCCGGTGGACGCGACAGCGCACCGGACCAGCGGGAGTGTCGAGGAGAACCTCTTCCTCTTTTTCATCGAGCCATCCCAAGGCCGCCAGGGCCGTCACCGCCCCGATCGTCCCGTGGCCGCACATAGAGAGATACCCCCCGCAATCGAGGAACACGAGGCCAAAGTGAGCTTCGGGATTTGTAGGCGGTGTGAGGATCGCCCCGAACATATCGGCGTGCCCGCGGGGTTCGTAGAGCAAAAACCGCCTGAGCCCGTCGGCGTGCTCCGCGAGCCAGCGGCGTTTTGCCTCCATCGTCTCCCCGGGGATCGGGGGGAGCCCCCCGGTGACGACCCGGGTGGGCTCCCCAGCGGTGTGGGTGTCCACCACCTGTATCAGGCGGCGCAGTTTCACCCCGCGATCCCCTCCAACAGACGCTCTACCGGAACGTAGTCGTAGTCGTACCCGAAATAACGAGGCCCGAAGGTCTCGATGCCTTTTTCGGTCCGCATCCGCTCGTGGGCAGGGATGAGGACCACCGTGCCCCGATACCCGTAACGGACGATGTCCGTCCTGATGGGCTCCCCAGTGGCCGGGTCCAGGATGCAAATGAGGTCCGGGGGCATGCAGCGCACCTCACCGTCCACGTGCAGGGTGAGCCACTCGTTTTGGAAGTCGATGGTGGCGGTGTGCCCCTTGAAGTCGTCGATCCCCTCCATGGTAATCCGGCCCAGGGAAAAGCCCTTGGTCTTCTCGGCCCCGAACTCGCGGTTGATGTCCACGATCTTCCCCTGGAAGGCCCGGTACCCATTGGTGAGGGAGATGACCTCCTCTATGGGGTCGAGGTGCTTGCGCCGGGCGAAAAATACCCGCTGTCCCAACTTCCAGGCCAGCGTGATCGAGCGTAGGATGGCGGTCTCCTTGAGCTGGCGGCCGGTCATGGGGTAGCCAGCGATCCAGGAGATCCCCCCGTAGGCCATGGCCGAGCCCCGGATGATCCGCTCCGCCAGGAGCGCGTCCTGGGCATCAGCGATGGTCACGTGCCCCTTCTCGTCAGCCGCCGCGGTGGGGGAGGGAGAGACCCCGTGGATGTAGAAGGAGGTCATCTGCAACTCCGGAAAGGCCCGTCCCATGCCGTCCGCGTCGATCACCGGCACCCCCACCGCCCCGGCGACCGCCATGGGGACCGGGGTGTTCACTCCGCCGGCCTCGGGGGGAACCACAGCCTGGATGGGCACCCCCATGTAACGGCGCAGGGCTTCGTAGCACCAGAAGAGTTCCTGGCCGTTCGGGGGCTTTTCCGTGAGGACCAAGGCGGCCCCCAGGCACCCGGCGATGGTGGCCAGGGCCTCGTCGGGCATCTCCTCCGGGTCCACAAGCAGGATCTCCTTTCCCTCCTCCACCACGTTGTAGGCCCAAAGGAGCCCGATCTCCGGGTCTCCCCCGCCCCCGGTGGCGAGGATCGAAGCCCCCAGGGTGATCTCCTGTAGAGCCTGCTTGTCGATCACCCGGAACTCCCTCACGCCCCACTCGGCCAGGATCTCCCTTACGCCCACTTCGACTCCTTTCACACGAGATCCCGCTGCGCGCTCGTCAGAAGCTCGCAGCCGGTTCCCGTCACCACCACCATGTCCTCCACCCGGGCCGCCCCCACCCCGGGCAGGTAGATCCCCGGCTCCACGGTGAGCACCATCCCCGGCTCGAGGAGCATGTCCACCCCCCGATCGAGGATGGGGGGCTCGTGGATGGAAACCCCCACCCCATGCCCGGTGAGGTGCGGGAAGTAACTCCCCAAGCCCGCGGCTTCGATGACCTCCCGGGCCGCCCGGTCCACCGCGGAGGCCATGACCCCGGGACGGATGGCCTCGATGGCAGCAGCTTGGGCCTCCCGGGCCACCCGAAATATCCGGCGCTGCTCTTCGGAAACCTCGCCCACGGCGAAGGTACGGGTGATGTCGGAGCAATACCCCCTGTACACCGCTCCCATATCCAGAAGCGCCAGCTCTCCCTCCCGGAGGGACTTCCTCGAGGCCACNCGCTGAGGGAGCCAGGCGTTCTCTCCCGACATGAAAAAGGGCTCGAAAGAGGGACCCTCTGCGCCCTCGCGCCTGAGCAGGTACTCCACCATGCCCACGAACTCCTGCTCCTGGACCCCGGGCTGCACCTCGCCGGCGATCTCCTCCATCACCCGGTCGGCAATGGCGGCGGCCTCCCGGATGCGATCCAGCTCGGCCTCGGACTTCACCAGGCGCAACCTCACCATAAAATCACGGACATCGCAGAAGCGCACGCTGTCTCCGGCGAGCCGCGAGATCTGTTCGGCCTGGATCAAGGTCACTACATCGCGCTCTACTCCCACACGCCGCACACCCTTGGAGAGCAAGGGGGTGAGAGCCGCCAGATAGTCCGGGGTGTCCTCCGGAAAAGGGACGATGTCCTCGATCCAGCAGTCTCTCCTCGCTCGCTCCAGATCCAGCTGGGCCACGATGTAAGTAGGCCTGCCGGTGCGGTCCACGGCCAAGATGGAGCTCGCCGCCCGGTTTAGGCGAAAATCTGTGAAGTAACGGATGTTAGCGCGATCAAACAGGATCACGATGTCGACGTCGTTCTCCCTCATCCAGTCCTTCAGCGCCAGCAGACGTCCAGCGTAGTCCATGGGTCAAAGGAGCTTTCGGACCTCTGATTCCAACTCCGGGTTGACGAGGTACACCTTTTTGGGAATCCGGGACTCTACACTGGAGTTGGCCTGGCTCGTGAGCTCGAGGACCACCAGCTTCTCCGTGAGGGCAGAGAGGAGCCCTTCCAGGTCCTCGGCCGGGATCTTGACGGCCTCGGCTAGCGCTTGGCGCTCGATGTACGGCGTCTCCACAATGNCCTTCAGCAACGTACGGTAACGCGGATCGGATTTGATAAGCTCATGTAGGTCCGCGTTCATCGCCACCTCCTTAAGCGTTCAGCTCCTCCACCGGCACGTAATCGAGGTCGTAGCCGAAGTGCCGGGGGCCGAACATCTCGATGCCCTTCTCGGTCCGCATCCTCTCGTGGGCGGGGATGAGGACGATGGTGCCCCGGTAGCCGTACCGCATGATGTCCGTGCGGATGGGCTCGCCGGTTTCGGAGTCCAGGATCGCGATCAGGTCTGGGGGCAGGCACCGCACCTCCCCATCGATCCTCAGGATCAACCACTCGTTTTGGAAATCTAGCTCCGCGATCTGGCCCCGGTAGTCCTCGATCCCCTCCATGACCACCTTCCCCAGGGTAAAACCCTTGGTGGTCTCAGATCCGAACTCCCGGCGGATATCGACGATCTTCCCTTTGAAGACCCGGAATCCCTCCACCCCCCGCTCCCGCTTGAGGCTTTCAAGGAGCTCCGCGATGGGGTCAAGGTGCTTCCTTCGGGCCCGCATCACCGCCTTTCCCACTGCCCAAGCGATGCTCTGGGAGTAGAGGATGGAGGCCTCCTTCACCTCCCGGCCGGTCATGGGGTAGGTAGCAATCCACGAGATCCCCCCGTAAGCCATGGCCGCCCGCCGGGCTAGGTTCTCCGCCAGGACGTCGTCTTCCCCGGTGTCGATCACGGTTACGTTCCCCCGGTCGTCCACCGACACCGTGGGGGAGGCGTGCACCCCGTGGGTGACCCAAGAGGTCATCTGGAGCTCTGGGAAGGCCCGGTTCATGCCGTCGACATCGATCACCGGCACCCCAAGCTCCCCGGCAGCGGCGTAAGCCACAGGTGAGTTCACCCCGCCGCACTCGATGGGGATGGTGGCCTGGATGGGCCGGCCCAGGTACCGCTCCAGCCGGCGCATGGCCAAATTGAGGACCTCGCCCCGCGGGGGCTTCTC
>MTNI01000093.1 GCA_002011415.1 Candidatus Acetothermia bacterium JdFR-47 | reverse complement strand
CCAAAATTCAGGTTGGGTTTTCATTTTAAGCGGGGATCCATCACATCGCGAAGGCTATCGCCAAGGATGTTGAACCCGAACACCGTTATGACGATGAATAGCCCCGGAAAAACCGCCATCCACCAGGCTGTACGGAAGAACTCTTGCGCGTCCCCGAGCATTGCCCCCCAATCTGGGGTGGGGGGCTTAATCCCGAACCCAAGGAAGCTGAGCCCAGCGATNACGATGATGTTTACCCCGATGGACATGGTAGTGGTGACAAGAAGTGAAGCGATGGCGTTCGGGAACACATGGCGAAAGATCAACCGCCCCGTGCTCACACCNAGCGCCCGGGCGGCCGTGATGTAATCCTCTTCACGAACTGATAGGACTTCGCTCCTGATAATCCGGGCTGGCTGAAGGCCAAAAATACCTAGTACAATTATCATGATGGGTATACTTGAACCAAAAATACTCATCGCAAGGAGCGCAAAGAGAAGGAATGGAATTGCATTGATGATCTCCAAAAATCTCATGATAACCGCGTCGGCAGCACCTCGATAAAAACCACCTAAAAGCCCTAAAATGCCTCCGAGCAGAATGTTCAACATGGTCGCCACAGCCCCTATCCCCAAAGCGGTTCGGCTGCCATAGATGACCCGATCCAGAATGTCCCGCCCGAAATGATCNGTCCCAAACGGNTGCTCGATCGAGGGGGGCTGCCGAACATTGAAGAGGTCCATCTTCAGCGGATCTCCCCGAGCGAAGAAAGGGGAAAACAAAGCCAGGTAGAGCATCGCCAATATGATTCCTGCCCCGATGAGNCCCTTGGCATCCCTTTTGAACCTCCGCCACACGAGATTCCAGTAGCTTTGGCCCACCCGTTCTGCTCCGTGTTCAAGCCGGAAAAGGTCCCACAACGCTAGGATCCAAATGACTCCAAACAGACATATGAGAACTACACTGGAAAACCAATAACCNCTTACCAATCGGGGAGCAACATCGTGGGCGATCCACACTAAGCGCCCTTTCGCAATCGCGAGCCAGAGAATCAANCCATGGACGCCTAGTGCCGCCAGAAAGCCCGCACCACGAGCATAGAATCCTTGGAATAGATGACCCAGGCCAGGCACAAGGAGAGAAAGAACATATTTCATTNCTTCACCTCAATCATAAGTGATTCGCGGATCTATCCATGCATACATAAGGTCAACGATCAGGTAACCAATCTGCGCGGTGGCGGCCAGGAACAATGCAAGACCTAATACCACGGCCTCGTCCCGCCGATTGATCGCCTCGATCATGAGGCGCCCCATTCCGGGCCAGGCCGTGGTGGTTTCGGTAAGCACTGCGCCAGCGAAAATGGTGCTAATCTGAAGCCCTATGTTGGTCAAAACCGGGGCCATGGCGTTGCGAAATGCATGCTTTATGATGACGATGCTTTCCCGCACACCCTTCGCCCGTGCCGTCTTTATGTATTCCTGCCGCATGACCTCAAGCATGCTGGCCCTCGTCAAGCGGGCGTTCATGGCCATTAACACCGAGGAAAGGGCAAGCGATGGAATCACCAAATGCCTTAAGCCATCCCAGGTCACAAAGGACCAAACTCCGATTGTTTCGCCGCGCCCAGAAATCGGAAGAATACGCAGGATAACACCGAGCACCAACATGAGCATGAGGGCAGTCCAAAAAACCGGTGTAGAGATACCGAGGAGCGCAACCGTAGTAACCCCGTAGTCGAGGGGTGAGTTCCGGTAGATGGCGGATAACANCCCCGCCGGGATGGACACCAAAAGTGCGATGATCAGGGCAAACACACCGAGCTCCACTGTGGCAGGGAGACGCTCGAAAATGATGCCCCAGACACTCGTGTGATANGTGACCGCTCGGATCTCTCCATTAAATAGACCAGATATCAACCGCCAGTATTGCTCGTGGAGTGGGCGATCCAGACCCAGCTTGTCCCTGATGGATTGGATGGTTTCCGGGGTGGCACCGAGTCCGGCCATGATCACGGCAGGGTCGCCAGGGCACATCTTAAGCATAGTAAATATCAAAAGTGAAAGCCCAAACAAAACAATAAACATCTGCAAAAAACGCCTAATAGTGTATGCGATCATTCTCTATCAATAATCTTCCTTGCTCAAAGCTAACCAACGAAAAGGGGAGGACAGGGTTCCCCTGCCCTCCCCTCTTTTTACCCCAAGCTATCAGCCCTCTTCAACCCACACGTTGTTGAACGGGCTCACGATCTCCATGGACGCCGTAGGGCTGACCTGGTAGTCGTGTACCCGAGTCCGGACACCACGGGTCTCAATGTAGTGGTAAAGCGGGATGTGGACGACGTCCTTGAAGATNATGCGCTGGGCGGCCACGTACAAGGGCTCCCGGATGTCGCTGTCAAGGGTTGTGTTCGCGTACTTGATCAGGGTGTCCACCCTCTCGTTCATGTAGAACGAGAAGTTGTTGGCCGTTCCCACCGTGGCGTTGTCGCTGGTGAAGAGGTAGTACAGGAAAGAGTACGGGTCAGGGCTGCCACCCCAGCCAATAACATACATNTCGTACTCGCCCTCGGGCTTTTCCTCGCTCCGGTAGAGNAGGTCGAGGTAGGGGCCCCACTCAAGCGGCTGCACCTCTGCGTCGATTCCGTTCTCGATGAGGTTCGTGGCCACCACAGTCGAGATTTGAATTCGACGGGGATCCGGAGGACAGTAAATGACGGCCTTATAACCCGGCGGGATCACACCTTCAGCCTTGAGCTCGTCGAACAGGGCCTTGGCCTGCTCATCGTCTTCCTGGAGGGCGATGGTCTTCAGGAACTCCCGATCGTTCGCCCACAGAGCCGGCGGCACTGCGCCATAGGCTCGAATGCCCGTCAGGTTTTGGAACACCGCGTCCACCGCGGCGGTGGCGTTGAAGGACATGTACACCGCCTTGCGGAACCTGATATCGTTGCTCGGGGCCTTGGAGAAGTTGAAGCCGAGGTAGAAATAAGACAGGCTTGGGACCTGCTGGATGACNACGCCAAGATCGGGGTTCTCCATAAACCGCTTGGCATCCTGGGCCGGCACGTTGTCCGCGATGTCGATCCCGCCCGTCTCGAGCTCGAGCATCATTGTGGCCAAATTCGGGATGGGGCGGAAGATGATCTTCTCGAGGTAGGGCTTCGTGAGCCAATAGTCCTCGTTCCGCACCACGGTGATGTGGTCGCCTCGCTTCCACTCGACGAACTTGAACGGCCCACTCCCGACCGGATTCACGTTGAACTCGTCATCCCCCATCTCCAAGACCGTGTCCTTGGGCACGATGGCGTAGTTCTCCCCGAGAAGCGCAGGCGCGTATGGGGCCCAGTCAGGCTTGGTGACGAACTTAACGGTGTAATCGTCGATCACCACTACTTCCTGAAGCCACTCGAACTCCGTCTGGTTAGGGGAGGCGTTGGCAGGGTCAGCGATCCAGTTGAACGTGAAGGCCACGTCCTCGGCCGTGAGCGGCTCTCCGTTGTGGAACTTAATGCCCTCGTGCAGGTAGAAAGTGATCTCAGCCCCGTCCTCGGAAATCTCCCAGGATTTGGCCACATACGGAGCCGGCCTCAACGTCTCAGGATCCAGCGTAAGAAGTTCGTCAAAAATAGCGTTGATGACGTACATCGAATACACGTCATTGCAGACTCGGGGATCCAAATCCTTGAAGGTTTGAGAGGAACCGATGACCAATGTCCCACCATACCGGGGTTCTTGGGCTGAGACCGCCAACCCAACCAAACCGAGCACAAGAAGTAACAACCAAACTCTCCGCACGACTTACCCCCTTTTAGACTGAAGCCTGAATGGAACCACACTTTGCTTTGGTTTCCCCCTCCACCACCTCCTATTAACACCAGCTTTACCTTAAACAGTATATCATTCACACAGCCAGTGCGACAAGAAAACCGCTTGACGACCGGATATCAACTGGCTAACATGGTTTCCGGGCCCGTAGCTCAGGGGTAGAGCAGCCGGCTCATAACCGGTCGGTCGCAGGTTCGAACCCTGCCGGGCCCACACCCACTCACCTGGGAAAAGGATGGGCGGTGCGTAAACTCTTTGTTTATGTGAACGGAAGTGCCCGAGGAAACCCCGGCGATGCCGCAATCGGCGTGGTACTCTCGGATGAGCGTGGTCACGTTGTGGAAGAGGTCTCCCAACTCATCGGGCGCGCCACGGGCAACGTGGCCGAGTACAAGGCCCTGATCGAAGGCATCCGCAGGGCCATCGCTTATGCCCCCGACGAGGCGATATTCCTGATGGACAACCAGCTCGTGGCAAACCAGATCAATGGCCTCTGTCAAGTACGGGAGCCTCATCTCCAGCACCTCAGCAACATCGCACTGGAGCTCTTGTCGCAGCTTCCCAGATGGCGGGTCAATTTCATCGAGCGCGAGGCGAACAGCGCCGCCCACCGGCTAACTGAGCGCGCCTTCCGCGAGCGCATCAGAGCGGAACGGGAGCGTGCCCGACTTCGCCGCGAGATAGAAGACGAACTCATCGATCTTTCCCTGGACGACCTCCGCAAGGTCCAGGCGTTCCTACGCCACCTGAGAACGCAATCCTGACCCATGCGCATCGTGCTCCAGCGGGTCAAGGAGGCCGCCGTCCGCGTCGAGGGCCAAGAGGTCGCTAGAATCGGCCCGGGGCTCCTCCTCCTCGTCGGGATCGCCCGGGAGGACGACGAAGCAGAGCTTTCATTTTGGGCGAAAAAAATTCCTCAGCTCCGCATCTTTCCGGACGAGGAAGGCCGGTTTAACCGGTCCCTGTCCGAGGTGAATGGGGAAATCCTCTGCGTTTCCCAGTTCACGCTGTTCGGGGACTGCCGTAAGGGACGCCGACCTAGTTTTAGCGATGCAGCTCCCNGCCCCCAGGCCGCCGAGCTGTTTGAACGCTTCGTCTCCCTGCTCCGTGCCGAGGGAGCNCCGGTAAAGACCGGCGTTTTCGGCGCCTACATGGAGGTAAGCCTGGTAAACGACGGCCCGGTCACCTTGATCCTGGAGCGTCAGCGGAGAAAATAGGCGCACGCAAGGAGGTCACAATGGCTGCTGTTCCAAAGTCACGGCGTTCACACCGCGAAGTGCGGCAGCGGCGGGCCCACTGGCGGGCGCACATGGTCCCGGGGGTGGAGTGCCCTCACTGCCACGAACTCAAGCTGCCCCACCGAGTGTGCCCGCACTGCGGGTACTACAACGGCATGCAGGTCTTCACCAAAGAGGAAACGGAGTGATGCAGGGGCCCGACACCCCGTCGGGCCCTATCCCTCCGCGGTCTTCAGCGGCCGCGCCTCCAAGAGGAGCAGGGGATCGTGAGAAATACCACGGAGGCCCCCACCAAGAAGGCCGCCGAAAAGCCCAGAAAATCGAAAAGGAATCCCCCTACCACAGCCCCAAGCACGTTCCCCAACCCCGCGATGGCGTTGTAAGCACCGAGCGCTTGGCCCTTGAACCCCTCGGGCGCAAGCCGCGACACGATGGCTGTGGCAGCGAGTTGGAAAAACGCCCAGGTCACCCCAGTGACGACGAACAGCGCCGGCACCATCCATCCAGGAAGGAGCCGCCCGACCAGGGCCAGCGTGGCGAAGGCACCGGAGCGGGCAAGGAGCGCGAGCCCAAGCGTCGGCCGATGCCCCCAGCGCATGATCCCCTGCCGGGCCCAGCGATACGCGACCACGCTGGTGAGGGAGTGCACGATGTAGGCGGCAAACACCGCCCCTCCCGGCCAACCGAGCTCCTGGCGTAGGAAGATGGGAAGCGGCACGAAGATCAGCGTGAACCCCGCGGTCACAAGCAAGATCCCGTAGTAAAAGAGCACAAGGTCCGGCCCGAACACGGTGTGACCCTGAAGGAACCGCAAGAGTTGCACAGGGCTGAGGAGATAGTACAGGTGCGCCGGCCCGTACCTAAATCTCTCATAGAGGAAGTTCCCCACCGCCACGGCCAACCCCCGGAAGCTACGCTTGGTGAAGCGCACCGGCGGTTCCGGGAGGCTCGCCCAGGCCAGCACCGCCGCCCCGACGGCGAGCACCGCTACCACCAACCCCAGGGACCTAAGCCCCCACCCCTCCCCGACGAGCCCCGCGATGGCCGATGTCCAACCCGCCCCCAGCGCCAACCCCAGCGCCCACCCGAATCCGCTATAGGCGTTGAGTCGGCCGATCTCCCGTTCCCAGTCGGCTTCCGGCGTGCTCTCCATGAGGATGAGCACGGACACGGTGGCGCTCGCCATCCACACGAACGAGGCAGCGGCGCCCACCAGGACCAGTTGAGGGATGCCCCGCACGAGGGGGAACAGGCCGTACACCAAAGCCAAGCCAGCGAAGCTCACGAGGACGAACACCCGGCGCCGACGGGTTTTGTCCGAGAGCCTCCCCCACAAGAGGCTCGCCCCCACGCCAATGAGGCTGGCCACGCTGGCGATCGCCCCCACGTCCCGCGCCGAGCCGCCGAGGAAGTGCACGTAGAGCGGGAGGAGCAGGGAGGTGGCCCCAGAGGCGGCGTTGGCTACAAGGAAGGCCCAATACCACTTACGGGTGCGCATGGCAAAGGAGCTCGACGCTCTCCGCGAGCTCCTGGGGGTCAGGGATCTCGAGCACGATGGGGCCGCGGTAGCCGGCCTCCTCGAGCGCGGCTACGGCTTCCTGCCAGGGGAGTGACCCCCGCCCCAAACCGAGGTGCTCATCCCGTTCCCCGTGGTTATCGTGCAGGTGTACGTGGACGAGGCGCTCCCCTAGCGCAGCAACGTAGGCGCTAAAGTTCCCGTCCACGGTGTGGAGGTGTCCGAAGTCGAGGCAAGCCAGGAGCTCCGGAAACCGGTCCAGGGCCCGCCGGTGTTCCTCCGGGGAGAGCACGAGGTCCTTCCCGGCCCCCCGTTGCTTGTTCTCGAGGGCCAGGCGCACACCCCGTCTCTGCGCATGTGGGACGAGGACCTCCAATGAAAGCTCCAGGCGCCTCCATGCACACTCGTAGGCACCCTCTAGGGAGGCGTAGTCCCGAGGAAGGCTTCCCGGATGAAACACCACCGGCGATACCCCGAGATCCGCAGCCAAATCCACGGCGGCCACGTGCTCAGCCAGCGAAGCCGCCGCTATCTTCGGATTGGGGCTCACCAGGTCCACGCCGTAGATCGGCACGTGCAGAGAGAATTTAAGCCCCGTCCGCTCGAGCTCCCGGCGCAGATTGGCCCTGTCCTCCCGAGACAGGTCCCCGGCGTAGGCCATCTG
>MTNI01000097.1 GCA_002011415.1 Candidatus Acetothermia bacterium JdFR-47 | reverse complement strand
GTCCGGGATGCGCTGCGGTGCCTGGTCGAGGAGCTCGCCCAGAGGTACGAGTTCGACGAGCTCGAGCTGGACTTCATCCGCTATCCGGAGGTGGCGACCCAGTACGGGACGCCTCTTCTGGCCTTGGCCCAGAGCCCCTGCTTCTGCCCGAGCTGCCAGGAGGAGGCGGCCCGGCAGGATCTGGACCTGGAGGAGGTGGGGCGGAGACTCTGCGCCGTGGTGGAGTGGCACGTGCGCTACCTGGGGAGGTCGGGATACTTCCGGGACGAGGACTTCCTCGAGGCCGCCTATAGCGAGTGGGCACGGACGCTTGCAGAGGATGAGCTCGTCCGCGGTGGCTGCGCTTTCGGGCGGAGCGCATCCGCGCCCTGGCGGAGAAGCTCGCCACGGTAGTACGCCGCCTCCGCCCCGGCGCGCAGGTTACCGCGGATCTGTACCCGCCCTCGGGGGCGTGGCTTTTGGGCCAGGATTTCAAGGAGCTCTCGGGGGTCCTGGACGGGGCCAAGATCATGGTGTACGTGCGGCCATTCCGCCGCTCCCTGGGTCGGATCCCCTACGAGACGCTCCTGGCGCGCGACCGGATAGGGGGGAAGACCTTGGTCCTCGGCCTGGCCTCCTGGCCCCCCACCACGCCGGAGGACATCCGCAGGCAGCTTGAGCTCGCCCGGGGGTGCCCCATCGACGGGGTCTCCTTCTACTGCTACGGCTGGACGCCCGACGAGAACCTGGAGGCGATTCGGACGCTTTGGTCAGGGGGTGAACGATGAAATTTGGGGTCAACGCGTGGTCCTACCCCAAGACGCTTCCCGTCGAGGAGGCCATGCGGCACGCGAAGTCCGTGGGGTATGCGGGCTATGAGGTCGCGGTGAGCGCGGAGGATCTGGAGGCCTGGGGCACCCCCACCCACCTGGCAGGCCAAGTGGGAGCGGCTGAAGGAAACCGCCGATTCCCTAGGGATCGAGATCCCCAGTGTGGCCACCGGGCTCTTCTGGCGGGCCAACTTCGTCACCCAGCCGGAGGAGGCGCTGCGGGTGGTGCGGCTTGAGTGCGAGGTGGCCCAGCTCCTCGGGGCCCGGGTGATCCTCGTCGTGCCGGGGGTCGGGGTCTCAGACCTCACCTACGAGGAGCACCTCCGGCGGGCGGCGGAGGTGCTGCGGCAGGCGGCCGCGATCGCCCGCGAGCACGGCGTGCGGATCGGCCTGGAGAACGTGTGGAACCGGGTCTTCGCGGGGCCCTTGGAGTTCCGCAGGCTCCTCGAGGAGGTGGGGGACGAGGCCGTGGGGGCCTACTTCGACGTGGGGAACACCCTGCCCCACAGCCTCCCCGAGCACTGGATTGAGGTGCTGGGGGAGCGGATCCTGCAGGTCCACGTGAAGGACTTCCACCTCGCCGAGGTCACCTTCGGCATCCCCTTAAACGGGGACGTCTCCTGGCCGGCGGTGAGGCAGGCCCTGGAGAAGGTCGGGTATCGGGGGTACGTGATCCCCGAGGTACCCCCTTACCCCGGCGATCCCTGCCAGGCCGCGGAGGACGCGCTGCGGGCACTTAGGAAGGTGTTCGGATGAGGGAGAAGGTTCGCATCGGCCTCATCGGCGCAGGGGAGATGGGAGTGCTCCACCTCCAAGTAATGGCCGCCCATCCCGGGGTGAGCGTGGCGGGAGTCTGCGACGTGGACGAGGCCGCGCGGAGGAGGGCGGAGGAGCAAGGGCTTCCCACCTACTCCGACTGGTGGGAGCTGATCGAAACGGAGAGGCCGGACGCGGTCATCGTGGCCACCCCACCGCATCAGCATGTGGAACCCGCGATCCACGCCCTTCAGCAAGGGCTGCACGTGCTCTTGGAGAAGCCCATGGCCGCCACGTTGGAGGAGGCCTTGCGGATCCACGAGGCCGCTCAGGGCACGGGCCGGCTCATGGTGGCCTTCAGCCTGCGCTTCCACGGCCTTTACCAGCGGATCTGGGAGCACCTCCAGGAGCTGGGGCCGGTAGTCTTCCAGTGGCACGTCGCCCTGGGCCGGATGCCCAGGAACTCCTGGGTCGGCAGCAAGGAGAAAAGCGGTGGGATGATAAACGAGAATGCCGTCCACATCCTCTACGCCTTCCTCTGGTACGCCGGCGAGGTGGAGGAAGCGAGCGCCCGCTGCTGGACCTTGGGGGAGGGCCGCACCATTGAAGACAGCGCCGTCGTGCAGCTGGTGCATAAGGATGGGGCGGTCTCGACCCTCCTTCAGACTTGGGCGGCGCAGCACCGCCTGCGGGGCTGGGGCCTCCAGGCCCGCCGAGGGACGGCCACCGTGGACGGCTACCTGGGAGGGCGCTACCGAGTGTCCAAGGCGGGCATGCAGCTCCTCGAAGAAGAGGAGTTCACTGAACCGGTGGAGGAGATGTACCGGCGGCAGCTCGCGCACTTCCTCGAGTGCATCACCCGGGGAGAGCGGCCAGTGGTCAACGAGGAGGACGGGCTGCGTATCCAGAGGTTGGTAGAAGCCATCTACCGTTCTAGCGAGGAGGGCCGGCCGGTGCGGGTGGGCGAGCTCAGATGAGCCGCCGGCCGCCCACGTAGACGCGCTGTACCGAGAGGTCCTCCCTGCTTAGGACCACCAGGTCCGCCGGGCACCCGGGCCGGAGCAGCCCCAGGGTCGGCTCCCCGCAGGCCCTCGCCGGGGCGAGGGATGCCATGATGAGGGCCTCCCGGAGCGGGATGCCGATATCCACGGCGTTGCGCACCGCCTGGTCCATGGTGAGGGTGCTCCCCGCCAACGCCCCGTCCTCCAGGCGGGGGACGCCACCTTTCACCTCCACGGCCAGGCCCCCTAGGGTGTAGGTGCCGTCTGGGAGCCCCCCGGCCGCGATGGCATCGGTGATGAGCGCCGTGCGGAGGCTGCCGGCCAGGCGCCAGGCCACCCGCAGCATGGGTGGGGCCACGTGGACCAGGTCGCAGATGAGCTCCACCACCACCTGGGGCGATTCGAGGCAGGCCGCCACCACGCCGGGGGCCCGGTGGTGCCACGGGGGCATGGCGTTATAGAGGTGCGTGGCCCGGCTCGCGCCGGCGGCGATGGCCGCCTTCGCCTCCTCGTAGGACGCGTTCGTGTGGCCCAGGCTCACCACCACCCCCAGGGCCACGGCCCGTTCGATGAAGGAGAACGCCCCGGGGAGCTCCGGGGCCACCGTCACCGCCCTGATGTGGCCACGGGAGGCATCCCAGTAAGCACGGAACTCCTTCCAGTCAGGGAGACGGATGAACTCGTGGTTCTGGGCCCCGCGGCGCTCGGGGCTTATGTACGGTCCCTCCAGGTGTAGGCCCAGGATCCTGGCCCCCTTGGGGGAGTCCCCTTGGGCGGCCATGGCCTCGGCCGTGGCCTTTGCGGCCGCAAGCAGCGTCTCATGGGGCGCGGTCACGGTGGTGGGGACGAAGGCGGTGACCCCGTGGTGCGCTAGGGTTCGGGCCAGAGAGAGAAGCGGTTCCACCTCGCCTGAGGTGGCGTCGTGCCCCTCATAGCCGTGGACGTGGACGTTCACAAACCCCGGTGCCACGAGGCTCTCCCCCAGGTCCTCTCCTTGGGCCGCCCGCTCCTCCCTGATGCTCAGGATCCGCCCGTCCTCGATACGGATGGTGGCCGGTCGGATGACCTCCAGTGGCGTGTACAGCTCGGCGCACGTGAGGACCAACACCTTTTCCGACCTCATAACAACCTAATCCTAGGTCGATAGCGCGTTAAAAGCTCGGCGTTGTGGCGGTCGGCCCCGGGCAGGTGGGAGCTAAGCCAAATCGGCGGTGTGGTCCCGCCTCCGGCCAGACGCTCAGCGGCCAGGGCCACCACGGCGTTCGCTATGAAACAGCCGGTGAGGGTGGAAACCGGCGCCACAGCTGCTCCTTGGCCTTCTAAGGGGATGACGGCGTCCCCGGGAGGGGCCTTGTTGTCGATCACCACTTTCACCACCTCGAGCAGGCGCTTGCCGTAGGGGTTGCGGGGTGGAAGCCCGGTGGAGTACGTGACAGAGGTGATACCGATCGTGCTGGCCCCGACCTCCCGAGCGTACAGGGCGGCCTCCACCGGAAAGGTATTGACTCCAGAAGTGGAGACCACGAGCACCGCATCCTCCGGCTGGATCCCGGCGTGGGAAAGGAGGACACGGGCGTACCCCTCCACCCTCTCCAGTGCTGTGGACCTTTCCGCACCCCGACTCACGGTGATGTCGGAATCCAGTAAGGGACTGATCGCGGCCAAGCCACCAGCCCGGTAGAAGAGCTCCTCCCCCACCATGGCCGAGTGTCCCGCGCCCACCACATGGAGCACGCCCCCAGCCTGAACAGCCTGGGCTACGAGCTCCGCCGCCCGACCGATGGGCTCCGCTTCCTCCTCGGCGATCCTCTCCAAAAGCTCCCGCACCGCGGCGAGGTATTTCTTTATCATGGGCTCACCACCTGTCGGCATGGAAGATGTAAAACCCGGCCGTCTGACGCCCAAGCAGTGCTTGCACTGAGGCGCCTACCTCCGAGGAGAGCTCAGCTGGGCATAGAGACTTCACCATGTACACCTCGGGGGTACGAAACCAAACCGCCTCAGAGCAAGGGAGGGTCGGGGCGAATACCTTAAGGCCTGTGGCCTTGGTCCTGGTCGCGATGGCGGAGAGCAAAGCCAACCCCGCCTGCTCGTCCCGCCAGGCCATCTCGCCCACCACCTGTATCCCTGCAGGGGCTCCCTTCTCGGGCCACACCACCGCGTAACCTCGGGCGGGCTCAGCGATCAAGACCTCGGGCCTCTAGGCTCCTGCAAGAAGGTGTGCCGGCCCCAGGATCGGAAAAGGCGCGTGCGGATCGCCTCCTCATCCCGGTGCACCACCCCGTTCCAGGCCGCAGCCGTTTCCTCGTATATCTGTTTTACGACCCCGACGTCGTTCTCCGTGGCCACCCGCACCTCCACCTGAGAGGGATGGGGCAACTCCAAGGTGGAAATCACCGCGTAACGAGTGAAATACGCCTCGGAAAAGCCGCACTTTCGATACAGGCTATGGGCCGCCTCTCCAAAGCCCGCAAACAGAGCTGCCAACGGAACCCCGTCCCTAGCGAGCTCCTCCAAAGCCAGCTGAAGCAGGCCGCGGGCCACCCCCTTTCGCCGCCGATCCGGGTGGGTGGCCAGGTTGGCGATCCCTCCCGTTTCGACCCAAGCTCCCGAAAGCCGGACCCAGCGCCTCACCACGTGGAGGTGCCCGATCAATTTCCCCTTTTCCTCGGCCCAGTACACGTTCTCCCAGCCAAGCCCTGGGTCTTTTTCAACCCACTGGATATAGCGATCCCCATCCAGACCCCAGGCGCGGTAGGTGGAAAAGCACACGTTGAGGAGCCTCACGATCTCCTTCAGGTCGCCGGGCCTTCCCCGTTGGTACCTCACAACGCCTCCACCTCGACGCGGAGGAAGCGGTCGATGGTGTAGGGCCCCTTCCCCTGGGCAGAAAGGAGCCGGTTGTGCTCGCAGTCCTCGTCCAAGAGGAGCAGGGCCATACGGCTCCGTGGCTGAGGCATTGGGACGAGGAGCTCGTCACCCTGGCGCTTTACCTGCAGGCCATGGGCCACGAGGATCCGTTCGGCCTTCGTCACCTCCTCGCCGCGCACCCGGAAACCAGGCACGCCACGGCCAAGCCCTTCTTCCTCCCGAGCCCACTCCTCCTTCATGCCAAGGAGCTCCTCCGCGTGGCTCTCCATGAACTCGATCGTGGCCAGGACAGCTTGGAGGTGGACCATCACCCGATCAGGAAGGAGATAAGGCCCCAGCGCGGTTCCCCAGGTCTCTACCAGGACCTTGGCCGCCCCCTCGTAGGGGAGGTGAGAGCCCAGACAGGTGGGGGGGACGAGGTAATCCTCAGAGGCCCCGCCCAGGAAGTGACGCATCTTGGGCTTCCAATCCACGCGCTCGGCGACCTGGGCGGCAACCAGCGCTGAGATCTCCTGGATGGCAGGGTGTACAAAGCGATACGGGGCGTCGGTTACGGTGGCCAAAAAGCCCTCGGTCTCGTCCGCCCACCGGGGCGGGCACCCACCCTTGGCATAGAACTCGTGCAGGTCGAGGACCACATGGGGGACGACCTCGTTGAACACGGTGTGGACGGCCTGGGTCTCTGGGAGGGAAAGACGCATCCAGTCCCCGTTGATGTCCTCCCCGGATGCCGTAAACCGGGCCTCCTCCCACACGTGGGACCAATGAGGGGCAAACCCCTTCTCCGAGAACAGGTGGTAATTCCTGGCCAAGCCATCGGGGTTGGCAAGGGGAACGATGTGCACCTCCACCTGGCGCAGCCGCTCAAAACCGAAGCCTAGCGGATATCGCTCCTGCAAAAGCGAAGGGAGAAGCAAGCAGGCGTTGACCGGGGCGGGCTCGGTGCCATGGATCCCGGCCACGATGAGGAGACGCAGCTGGCCACAGCCGATGCGGAGGTGGTGGATGGGGCGGCCCTCCTGGCTCTCTCCCACTACCCTGGCCTGGTCGGCCTCGGCCACCTGGGCCTCCACCTCTGGAAAGTCCAGCAGGCGAAACAGAGCAGGACGCCAGTTCGTCATGATGCTTCCTTCCACCTGCTGCTTGACGGACGAGGAACGGGCCGTTATCATGGTATAGACAACTATACCTTGTGCTGGAACCTTTGACAAGTCTTACTTTAACGGCAAGGCAAGGAGGTGGTGCAAGGAAGCTCAACTCGATGCGCCGACCACAAGCTGCGGTAAATTTATCTTAGGAGGTGCGTTTTATGCGTATTCGGTCGTTAGTTATTCTCGTACTGCTCCTTTCCCTAGCCTCCCTTCCAGCTCTGGCGCAAGCCTATTCCGGCGAGGCTGTGATGAAGATGGGCACGGCGCTCGCTAACAAGATCGAGGAGCTCGATAAAAAACTCCCCGAGTCCATCGAGATCCCCGGCACAGGCGCCGTGGT
Organism: Candidatus Acetothermia bacterium JdFR-47; assembly: GCA_002011415.1. GTDB lineage: Bacteria > Bipolaricaulota > Bipolaricaulia > Bipolaricaulales > Bipolaricaulaceae > JdFR-47. The sequence continues at coordinate 392 of MTNI01000097.1, read as the reverse complement.
CTCCATAGAGGACACCCTGTACCTGATGGCCAAGTGGCTGGCCCTGTACGGTGCCAGCGGGGCCAAGGAGGGCCAGGTCCCCGCTGAGGTCTCCTTCCTCGACGTGCAAAAGCCTGAGCGGATGGTGGAGGGGGAGCAGGGCGGCAAGATCATGTGGCAGGACCTTTACTCGCTTGGGGCCGAGCTCTCTGCCGCGCTCGAGGCCAACCCCGTGATCCCCGAGCAGATCAAAATCGTCAAGAACGGGGAGAGCGAGGCCTACGTGACCGCGGACGTCCTCATCTATATCCTAGCCCGGACCCTGCGCTGGGTGGACAACAACGCCTCCATGCCCAATTACGCCTCCATCCGTCCCGTCACCCCACCGGACTCCTGGCCCCCAGTGGAGAAGC
>MTNI01000177.1 GCA_002011415.1 Candidatus Acetothermia bacterium JdFR-47 | reverse complement strand
GCCCGCTTCCTCTGGAGCCAGCCCGAGACCGGCTTCGCCGGCACCTACTGGGTCCCAGCCGGGGAGCTGGGCTTGTCCATCTCCCGCCGGCCGTATCCCGCGGTTGGCATCTGGCACTCCTGGAGGGGCTACCTGCCCCAGGTCTACGGAGGAGAGGCCTCCCTCCTCACCCTGCCCAGCCAAGGGGGTCACCTGTCCATCTGGCACACGCAGGAGTTTTCCCTCCTTCCCCACACCTACCTCGACATCACCCTGGGGGTGGGTCTCGCCAGCCCCGGGCTCCCGGCGGAGCTTACCTTTGGCCTTCCCGAGCTCCACACGCTTGTGAACGGTCCGCGGGGGGATCGTAAGTTCCTCCTCGCGGTGTCGCTCTTCCTCCCACCGGAACGCACCCCCTATCGCCTCGCCGGGGCCGCCCTGGTGAGCCGGATCACCCCCCGGGCCTTCCTCACCCTGGGGCGCCTCTGGACAGAGGAAGCGGCCTCAGGCAGAATCCTTACCTACGCCGAAGTGGGAGCGGAACTCAGGATCAGGATCGAACTTTTCGGGGGGGTCATGCGGCTTACCGGGGTGGCCGGGATCGCCTGGCCTCTCCCGGAGGGCGAGGGCATCCTGTACCTCAGCCTGGAAGCCGGCTAGCAGCAAGGGGGCGTGATGCGGGTACCGCTTAGGTGGCTGGCCGAGTACGTGGACATCTCGGGGATCGGGGTGGAGGAGCTCGCCGAGCGCCTCACCCTGGCAGGGCTGGAAGTGGAAGAGGNGAGGGAGTTCGGTCCGGTGGAGGGGGTGGTGGTGGGACGCGTGGTCGAGGTCGCCCCCCACCCCAAGGCGGACCGGCTGTCCGTGTGCGAAGTGGACCTGGGANAAGAGTGCCGCACCGTGGTTTGCGGGGCGCCGAACTTGGTGGAGGGGGCGCTGGTGCCCGTGGCCCTGCCCGGGGCGCGCGTACCAGCTGGGGAGGTACGGGAGGCCGAGATCCGCGGGGTNAAAAGCTCTGGGATGATCCTCTCCCAGGCCGAGCTCGGCCTGGAGGAAAAATCGAGCGGCATCTGGAACCTCCCCAAGGGCCCCCGGCCCGGGGAGGACATCGCCCCCCTCATCGAGGCCCCGGATACCGTGCTCGTCCTCAAAATCACTTCTAACCGCCCCGACCTCCTTGGGATCTACGGGGTGGCGCGGGAGGTGGCGGCGCTGCTGCGCCTGCCCCTCGCGGACATCCCTCTTGACTTCCCCGAGGAGGGCCCGCCGGCCGCGGAGCTCGCCCAAGTGGAGATCGAGACCCCGGACGATTGCCCCCGCTACACCGCCCGGGTGATCCTGGACGTGCCCNATGCCCCCTCGCCGGTGTGGCTAGCGGCGCGCCTAGCTAAGGCNGGGATGCGGGCCCTGTCCCTCACAGTGGACGTCACCAACTACGTGATGCTGGAGCTGGGGCACCCGCTGCACGCCTTCGACTACGACCGCCTCCCGGGCGGGCGGATCGGGGTGCGCCGCGCCCGGGCCGGGGAGCGCATCCGCACCCTGGACGGGGTGGAACGGGAGCTAACGCCGGAGGTCCTCCTCATCACCGACGGGGCCCGGCCGGTGGCCGTGGCCGGGGTGATGGGCGGGGAGGACACGGAGGTGTCTGAGTCCACCCAGAGGGTGCTCCTGGAGTCGGCTTGCTTCGCCCCGGCCCGGATCCGCCGCTCGGCGCGGGCCCTAGGCCTGAGGACCGAGGCCTCGCTGCGCTTCGAGCGAGGCCTGTCCCCGGAGACGGCGGAGATCGCCTCCCGTCGCACTTGTGCCCTTCTCGCAAGGCTCGCCCCGGTGACGATCGCCGAGGGTGTGGTGGACGCCTACCCCCGCCCGTTCCAGCCCCGCCGCCTGTCCCTGCGCAAGAAGCGCGTGGCAGAGGTGCTGGGGGTGGAGGTGCCAGAGGGAGAGGTAGCCTCCTACCTCTCCGCCCTGGGCCTTGAGCTCTTCGACCAAGGGGACCGCTGGGAGGCGGTGATCCCACCGTGGCGGGGGGATCTTGCGCGGGAGATCGACCTCATCGAGGAGGTGGCGCGCCTCTACGGCTACGACCGCATCCCGACCGCAGCGCCCGTGGTGCCCCTGCGGGCCGGGGAGAAAGACCCCCGAGAGGCATTCTGCGACCGGGTGCGCAAGGTCATGGCCGCCTTGGGGCTCGCCGAGATCTACTCCTTCGGCCTCGTCCCGAAGGAAGAGGCAGAGGTGCTCCTCAAAAACCCCCAGGCGGCGGGGCAGGAGGGCTTGCGGACCTCCCTCCTCTCCGGGCTCCTCTCCGCCGTGTGGGAAAACCTAGAGGCCCAGGCACCGGGAGTGGCACTGTTTGAAGTGGGGCGGACGTTCCACCTCCGAGACGGGGAGATCGTGGAGGAGGACCGGCTGGGAGTAGCCCTGGCCGGCCGACCTCCGATCCCCCTTTCGGGCAAAGCCGAATACTCTCCCGCTGACCTCAAGGGGATCCTGGACGCCCTGCTTTCGGCGCTCAGGATCCCGGAGGCAATCCTCGGCCCCTGCGAGGACCCTCGCCTGCACCCGGCCCGGCGGGCGGCGGTGCTCTTGGGGGAGGAGGAGATCGGCTGGCTGGGGGAGCTCGCCCCGGAGCTCAGCCAGGACCTCCCCGGGGAGCGGCGGGTGCTCGCTATGGAACTCTCCTTGAGGGCGCTGGCCGAGGCGGCCCAGGGGCCGGTGCACAAGCCCCTGCCGCGCTTCCCCGCCGCCAGGCGCGACCTTTCCCTCCTCGCCCCCGTCTCGCTTCCCGAGGTAGAGGTGCGGACGGCTATCCTCGCCGAGCCCCTAGTGGAATCGTGCTTCCTCTACGACCTCTACCGGGGGAAGGGGATCCCCGAGGGCTATCGGAGCCTCACCTACGAGATCGCCCTCCGACACCCGGAGCGCACCTTGTCCTCGGAGGAAGTGGACGAGGCCGTGGCCCGGATCCTCTCCCGCCTCGCCGAACTCGACGTGCGGCTCCGCAGTTAGCGATGGAACGGGTGGTCGTGACGAAGGGGCCCGAGGAGACTGTGCGCTTGGGGGAGGAACTCGCCGGGGAGCTCCGGGAGGGGGACGTGGTGGCCTTGGTGGGGGAGCTTGGAACCGGGAAGACCACGCTGGTGAAGGGAATCGCCCAGGGCCTGTTCGTGCGAGAGGCCGTGATCTCCCCCAGCTTCATCCTCGCCCGCACCTATCAAGGGCGCGTGCCCCTGCACCACCTGGACGCCTACCGGGTGACGGACCCGGAGGAGCTCCGGGAGGTGGGACTCACCGAGCTCCTCCCTCCGGAGGAGGGGATCACGGTGGTGGAGTGGGCCGATCGCATAGCCGAATTGATCCCGCCGGGAAGCCTGTGGGTAGAGCTCGAGCACCTTGAGGGCGACCGTCGCCGGATCACCCTCCGTCGCTAGCTCCACACCCCGGGGATTGCCTCGCCACAGCTCGGGCAGCGGCCCTCGACCAGGCGGCTCTCCAGAACGTAAAAGCCGTGCCGGCGGATCAGAGGCTCACCACAGCTCGGGCAGCGGGTGTCCTCCCCTTCCCCAGGGACGTTCCCCAAGTAAACNTACTTGAGCCCGGCGGCAAGGCCGATCTCCCGGGCCCGCCTGAGGGTGGAAAGCGGGGTGGGCGGCCGGTCAAACACGCGATACGCGGGGATGAACCGGGAAATGTGCCAGGGGATGTCAGGCGATACCCCGCGCAGGAACTCCGCCAGCCACGAGAGCTCCTCCCCGGAGTCGTTCCAGCCCGGGATCACCAAAGTGGTAACCTCCACCCACACTCCAAGACCCACCATGCGCTCGATGGTGTCAAGCACCGGCTGGAGGGAAGCCCCGCAGTGACGGCGATAGAAGTCATCGGAGAAGCTCTTTAAGTCGATGTTGATCCCATGAAGGACGGGGGCGATCTCCTCGGCCGCCTCCCGGGTGAGGTAGCCGTTTGAGACGAACACGTTTTTGATCCCCTCCCGGGCCGCCAGCCGGGCGGTGTCATACGCCGTCTCAAAAAATACGGTGGGCTCGGTGTAAGTGTAGGCGATGATCGGAGCCCCGGCCGCCTTGGCCTGGGCCACCACCTCCTCCGGCTCGACGTGCTCCCCCAGCACCGCACCGTCGTGCTCCCTGGGGTACTGGGAGATCTCGTAGTTCTGGCAGAACTCACAGCGGAAGTTGCAGCCCACGGTGGCAATGGACAGGGCCGGCGCCCCGGGGAGAAAGTGGAACAGGGGCTTTTTCTCGATCGGATCAAAGGCCTGGGAGACGATGCGCCCGTAGACGTGAGTGTAGAGCACCCCACCCCGGTTCTCCCGCACCATGCAGATGCCCCTCTTCCCATCGGCGATCAAGCAGCGGTGAGCACACAGCATGCACCTCACGCGACCATCCCCGATGGGCTCCCAGAGCATCGCCTTGCGCATCTCGTGTTCATGGTAAACCGCGCACCCCCGCGAGTCCAAGGCAGCGGTTACCATATTCAGACGACATGGACCTGAAAGAGATCGAGCGGCGCTGTGAAGAGGTGCTCCAGCGGGTGCCCNCCCATGTGACCGTGCTCGCCGCAGGGAAGGGTAGGAGCCCAGAGGAACTTCTAGCCGCCGTCCGCGCCGGCATCCGCGATATCGGGGAGAACTACGTACAGGAGGCGGAGGCAAAGCGCGGGGCGATCGAGGAGCCCGTGACCTGGCACATGATCGGGCGTCTGCAGCGGAACAAGGCCCGCAGGGCCCTCGCGGTCTTCGATTGGCTCCAGACCCTGGACTCCCTGGCACTTGCCCAACGCCTGGAACGGCTCCTCGCAGAAGCGAACCGCACCCTGCCAGTGCTCGTGCAGGTGAACATCGGCCGCGAGCCCCAGAAGGCCGGGGTGCTACCGGAGTCCCTCCCGGAATTCGTGCGAAAGCTCGCAGAGCTTCCCCACCTCGAGGTGCGGGGCCTCATGGCCATCCCCCCGGCCCCGAAGGAACCAGAGGACTCCCGCCCCCACTTCCGGACCATGCGCAGGCTGTTTGAGACCCTAAAGGCGGAGGGCATCCCCAGGGTGAGGATGGAGGTCCTGTCCATGGGGATGTCGGCGGACTGGGAGGTAGCAGTGGAGGAGGGGGCGACCATGATCCGCCTGGGCACGCTCCTCTTTGGCCCCCGCGCTTGAAGCGGAGGCCCCCTTTCACTACCCTTGTAGCACGAAGTAAAATTTAGTGTTACGAAGGAGGGGGCATGCGTAAGCTTTTCCTGTTAGTTGGGCTTTTGCTCGTCATCGCCGGGTTCGCCCAGGCGACCGTCCCGGTGGTGGCGACGAGCGCGGTGCTGGCGGACCTGGTGGAGAAAGTCGGGGGCGAGGAAGTGGCAGTGACCACCATCATCCCGGCGGGCTTTTGTCCCGCCCACTACGACCTCAGGCCCAGCGACCTCCTAGCCGTGGCTAGGGCTGAGCTCGTTCTGTACCACGGCTTTGAGCCCTGGCTTGAGACGCTCCTTGGGAACGTGAATCCCGACGCCAAGGTCGTAAAGCTCCCCGGTCCCTGGAACACCCCCCAGCCCATGATCGAGAAGGCCCAAGCGATAGCGGCCGCGCTGAGGGAGCTTCTGCCGGAGAAGACGGACGAGTTCGCCGCGCGCGCGGAGGAGTTCGCGGGTGAGGTTGAGGCCATGGCGACCGAGCTCCTCGCGCGGGCGGAGGAGCTTTCGCTCTCTCAGGTCCCGGCCATCGTGATGCAGTGGCAGGCTGGCTTTGCCAAGTGGCTCGGCCTTGACGTAGTCGCCACCTTCCCGCCGGAGGAGCGTCTCTCGCTCAAGGACTTGGCGGAGCTCGCCGCGAAAGGGCACGAGACAGGAGCGGTACTGGTGATCGACAACCTCCAGTCAGGAACGTCGTTCGGGGCGCGCCTGGCGTACGAACTCGGGGCAGTGCACGTGGTGCTCACCAACTTCCCCGGGGCGATCCCCGGCGCGGTGGACCTCCTCTCCATGCTCAGAGTNAACGCCGAGGCCGTGTTCTCCGCGGTGGGGGCTTTCGAGGGCTGATATGGAGTGGCTGACCATCAAACCCCAAACGGACCCNCGGGAGCTCTTCGAATTCGGGGTCAGGCTGCACGGNCACCGAGGACCGTTCCTCGCCGTCGGNGTACGCATGGGGCTCCTCGCCCTCCGGCTCCTTGGGAGCCGCGGGTTCANCGGAATAACCGCCGAGGCGGAGACCGGGGACAAGCCCCCGGTTTCCTGCCTCGTGGACGGCCTTCAGGCCTCGACCGGTTGCACCGTGGGTAAGGGGAACCTCCGGGTGCAGGAGGGGGGGCGCCCTGCCGCGCGATTCAAGGACGGCGAGAGGGAGGTGTACATTTCCCTCCGGGAGGAGGTCGCCCAGACCCTCATTGATGGGGGCGCGTGCGAAGCTATGGTGGAATGGGTCCTGACCGCGCCCGAGGAGGAACTCTTCACGTGGGAGCCCTAGCGCTCAAGCTAACGGACGTAGCGGCGGCTTACGCCGGGGCAGACCGCCCCGCCATTGCGGAGGTATCCCTAACCCTTGGAAAAGGGGAGCTGGGGGTGGTGGTGGGCCCGAACGGGGCGGGGAAGACGACCCTGCTCGAGGTTATCCTGGGGCTCCTCCCCTATCAGGCGGGCTCAGTGCGGGCGCTGGGGGAGGAGGTGCGAGGGGCAGGCCCTGCCCTCCGGCGCCGCATCGCCTACCTCCCCCAGGACCTGTTCTTCCCACCCGACACGCCTTACCTCACCCGGGACGTGGTGCTCATGGGCCGCTTCGGACTCTTGCGCCCCTGGCAGCGCCTGCCGCGCCGGGACCAGGAGCTCGCTCGGGAGGCCCTAGCCGCCTTCGGCCTTGCAGACCGGGCTGGCTGGCCCATCGGCCACCTGTCCGGGGGGCAACAGAGAAAAGCCCTGCTCGCCCGCGCTTTTGCCAAGGGCGCCGAGCTCCTGCTCCTGGACGAGCCGTTCTCCTCCCTGGACCCGGCGGCCCGGGCCGACCTCGCCCAGGCAGTGCTCAGGCTAAGGGAACAAGGGATGACCGTGCTCGCTGTGCTGCACGAAGACGCGCTGCTTTCAGAGGCCGACCGGGCCTTTCTCATGCGCGAGGGGAGACTCACCGAGCTCACCTCCATCCCGGGACGCATCCAAGACTTGTGGGAGTCGCCCCTTCCATGTGGGGCCTAATTCTCCCCAGCCTTGTGGCCAGCCTCCTGGCAGGGTGGCTCTCGGGGCTCCTGGGGGTTTGCGCCTTAAGGCTCCAGCTCTCCTCGGTGGGCTTCGCCATGGCCCACGCTGCCTTCGCTGGGGCTGCCCTGGGCCTGCTTGTGCCGGTTCCGCCGCTTCTCCT
>MTNI01000138.1 GCA_002011415.1 Candidatus Acetothermia bacterium JdFR-47 | reverse complement strand
CCACTTGTGCCTCCTCTCCGTCCTAGGTTCTGGGATAGAGTTCAAAAATCGACCGGACTTTACCGCCGATCCGCCCTTTCCTCAAGAAACGCGAGGGCGTGCTCTATGCGGACTTTGACCTCATCTGCCCCCAACACGGCCACGATGCCGGCGAGCTCCGGCCCCTGCGGGCGGCCGGTGAGGGCAAGGCGCAGTGTGTGGAACACCTCCCGGCGTGGCACCCCCAGTTCCTCCGCCACCTGCTTCACCAGCGGACGCAGGTCCTCCGCCTTGAGCGGGACCGGGAGGCGCGCCTTGATCGCCTGCAGGATGGCCTGAGAGCCTCGGAGCTCCGCTGCCACCTCCGGAGTCAGCTCCGGCCGCCGCAGGATGGAGGCAAGGTCCGGGTGCTCCCTAAGCTCCTCCAGGGTGGAGATCCCGGGGCGCACGAGGAGGAGCGCGGCGAGGAGCTGCCCCTCCGGCACGCCGGACCACTCGGCCAGGAAGGGCCTGGCCCGGGCGAGGAGCTCCTCCGGGGACAGGCGTGCCAGGTGCTTGCGGTTGAGCCACTTGAGCTTATCTAGGTCGAATACCTGGGGAGCGAGGTTCACCCTTTCCAGGGAGAAGCGATCCACCAATTCCTCCAGAGTGAACACCTCTTCGCCGGTGTCCGGGGACCAACCCAGGAGCGCCAGGTGGTTCACCACCGCCTCGGGGAGGAACCCCATCTCCTTCAGGGCCTCCACCGAGGTGGCCCCGTGGCGTTTGGACAGCTTCTTCCTGTCCAGCCCCAGGATCACCGACAGGTGTCCGAAGGCCGGTGGCTCCCATCCCAGGGCCCGGTACAGCCAGACCTGCTTGGGGGTGTTGGAGATATGGTCCTCGGCCCGCAGNACATGGGTGATCCCCATCTCGTGGTCATCCACCACGCAGGCCAAGTTGTAGGTGGGGGAGCCGTCGGCCTTTTGGATCACGAAGTCCCCGGTGGTGAGGCGGCGGAAGTGAACCTCGCCGCGCAGGAAATCATGGTAGGAGGTCTCTTTTTTCTCCTCCGGCACTCGGAACCGGATCGCCGCCTTCCGTCCTTGCGCAAGATAACGCTTTCGCTCCGCCTCGCTGAGGTCGCGGCAGTGGCCGTCGTACTCCGGTGCCTCCCCCCGGGCCAGGGCCTTCCTCCTCCGCTCGGCCAGCTCCTCCGGGGTGCAAAAGCAGGGGTAGGCCTTGCCCTCCTCGAGGAGCCTTTCCACGTACTTCCGGTAGATGGGGAGCCTCTCGGATTGGTAGTAAAGCTCGTCCCAGTCGAGCCCCAGCCAACGGAGGGCGTCCATGATCCCCTCAGCGTAGCGGCGCTCCGAGCGGGCGAGGTCAGTGTCCTCAATNCTGAGGACGAAAGTCCCCCTTTCCTTCCGGGCCCACAGCCAGTTGTAGAGGGCAGTGCGGGCACCGCCCACGTGCAGCTCCCCGGTCGGGCTGGGTGCGAATCTCACGCGTAAATCCATTTCGTGAGGATTATACGGGGCGGAAGACAGTTGTCCGTCTTTCCAACGACAAACCGGCCCTCATTTTTGCCCCGAGGTGCATAGGAGTGAAGGTGCTCCCCATTACTCTGGTGGTATCTAAGCGCCGGAGAAAAGGAGGGGTGCGGAGATGGGTAAGTATACATTGCTTTTCGCAGGGTTGCTCCTAATCGGGAGCTTGGGACTAGCGCAGGAGGCCTGTNCCGAGACACCGGGGGAGATCAGCCTGCCCCCGGCCGAGGTCGAGATCGACAGCATGCAGCAGGCCTTCGGCCAGGTGATCGACTTCTTCGCCTTGTTCATCGACGAATTCAAGGGCTCGATCACCGCGATCAACGACCATTTCCTGAGTCTGGAGGCCTCGTTCGCTGACCTTTCGGCCAGGGTCGATGGTATAGCTGAGGACATCAAATGCCTGTGGCGTCGGATCGATGACCATGAAGGCCGGATTGCTGCCCTTGAGGAGGAGGATCTGGGTTCCCTTCAACGTCGGGTTCTCGCCATGGAACAGGCCATCCAAGCCTTGCAGGTGAAGATCGACAACAACCGGGCCAAGGTGGAAGGCGTGGAGGCGGCCTTGGGCGGCTTCCAGTCCGACTTGGAGTCCATCAAGAGTACCGTTTCCGACCTAGGGACGGAGATCGAGGCCCAGCAAGCGGACATCACTTCCCTGCAGGACGAGATCGCGAGCCTGAAGGCGGCCCAGGAGTCGATGTGGGGCGCCATCATCCTTGTGCCCATCCTTGTGGGGGGCTTGGTGTACTTCCTGCTCTCCTCTGGCTGAGGCCAGACGATGTAGGGCCGGAAGGGGGCCCGTTCCCTTTCCGGCCCTTGTGCTGAGCGAGGNNNGAAAGACAGTTGACCCGTCTTCGGGCGACAAACCTACCTGGGGAGCAGCCCATCGGCCCGTGCCCCTCGTACCCAAGGCCGATACTGTGAGCGTGAGAAATTTGGTTTGTAGGCCGACGCCGAACCGGCACCGGAAGATGAAAGGGGGTAGAGACGAAGATGAAAAGAACAGTGGTGTTGTTCCTTATGTGGGTTCTTCTCGCGATACCCGCGCTGGCCGATGAGTGCCAGCCCCAGGGCGCTGTGCTTCCCCCAGCGGAAGAGGAGATTGCGGCACTGGAGCAGGTTTATGACCAGGTGGCCGATTTCTTTGGCCGGCTCATCGGGGAGCTCAAGGGGGCCATCGCTGCCCTGAACGAGACGGACAAGGACCTCGCTGCCCGCTACGAGGCCTTGGCGGTTGAGCTCAAGGATGCCGAGGCTCAGATCATCCAGCTCAAGGCGGTATGTGAGCAGGTCCCGGGGCTCTCAGACCGAGTGGGGGGACTTGAAGCCCGTTTGCAGGAAGCAGCCAGCCGCCTCGCTCAGCTGCGCCAGGATGTCGAGGCCCGGTTGAGTGCTTTGGTTGGGCGTGTAAGTGCGGGCGAGCAGGCTCTTCAAGACCTGGCTGAACAGTTTGCCGCTTTTAAGGCTGATGCCGAGGCTAAGCTCTCGGCCATGGCCGAGGAATTCGCCACTCAACTCACAGATCTCTCCGCCCAGGTCGCGGACCATGAGGCCCGCATCTCCGCGCTCGAGGAGCAGGACATCGGATCCCTGCAGCGCCGGGTCCTGGCCCTGGAGCAGTCGGCCCAGGCCCTGCAGATCAAGATCGAGAACAACCGCGCCAAGCTGGAGGGGTTCGAGGCNGCCCTGGGAGGCTTCACCGCTGACATCCAGGCCAACAAGGACGCCATCGCGGCCCTCCAAGCCCGCATGGACGACCACGACGCCCGCATCGCCGGGCTCGAGGCCCAGGTGGACGGGCTTGACGTCCAAGCGGTGCAGGACGCCCTGGGCGCAGCCCAAGGTATGGCCATCTTGGCGTTGCTCGCCAGCATCGCCGCGCTGGTCCTGGTGCTNATGCCGGCCGGCGGNTGAAGTTTGGGNTAAACGGGGCGCGGCTCGCCGCGCCCCTCCTTTTTGGCCGAACTCGTAACAAATGTTATATTCGTAACCCTGGGGAGGGGAACTTAGAATGGAATTTATCGGAGAGAGGCTCAGGCGATTTCGGCTGGAGAGAGGCCTGAGCAAGCGGGCCCTGGCTAGCCGGCTTGGCGTCTCGGTTCCCACCGTGATGCGGTGGGAGGAGGGGGTCAGCGTTCCCAACGACTACAACAGGCACAAGATCGAAAGGCTCCTCGCTGAGGAGGAGCCCCAACTCTCCCTCATCGGTGGCCGTCGGCCCAGGGTTGTTCCCTTGAGCCTATTCGACCCACCCTCATGAGCACGGCCATCAGGCGCCTTAGCATTCAGGGCTTCAAGTCCTTCCGCCGCAGGGTGACGCTGCCGTTCTACCCCGGGTTCACCGCCATCGTGGGGGAGAACGGGTCCGGGAAGTCCAACATCTTCGATGCGATGGCCTTTGTGATGGGGCGCCGGTCCCGGTCCCTCAGGGCCGAACGCGTGGAACAGCTCTTGCACGCCCCCCCCAGGGGCGAGCCGGTGCGGGAGGCGGAGGTCTCGCTGGTCCTCGACAATCGCAGTGGTGTGTTCGACGAGCTTTTGCCAGAGCCCGCCGAGGAGGTGGTGCTCTCCCGCCGCATCACCGCTGGTTCCTCTACGTACCGGCTTCAGGGGAAGGTGGTGTCGGCCCGCACGGTGTCCACCCTGCTCTCCCNGGCCCACATCGACCCCGACGGTTACCACATCGTGGAGCAGGGCATGGTGGTGGACGTGCTAGAGCGGTCGCCCAAGCGCCGACGGGAGATCCTGGACGAGGTGGCCGGGATAGCCGCTTACGAGGAGCGTAAGGCCAAGGCCATCGCCGAGCTGGCTCAGGTGAAGGAACGCTTGAACACGAGCCGCATCCTCCTCGCCGAGCGGCGCCATCGCCTGGCGGAGCTCCACCGGGAGCGGGAGGCGGCCCTGGAGTACAAGGCCCTCGCCGAGGAGCGGGATCGGCTGGCCGCCACGCTCCGGTTTCGGCGCTGGGAAGCGCTTAACAAGGCGCTGGAGAAGGCCCAGGCCCAGGCGGAACGGGCCCGGGAGGAGGTGGAAGAGCTCTCCCGTGAGGTGGACCGCCTGGACCGGGAGATCGAGGCCAAGGAGCGCAAGGTCGCACCTCAGGGTTCGGTGGAGGACGACCTCACCACCGAGCTCGTACGTCAGGTGGAGAGGCTGCGGGGAGCCCTGTCCGCAAAAGAGGCGGAGGCCAGGGCCTTGGAGCGGGAGATCGCCTCCCTCAGGGAGACCATCGAGGAGCTGGGGCGGCTGGTGGGGCGGGGGGACCGTCCTCCCGAGCCGGTGGCCGCGCTGCTTGAGCTGGGGTGGGACGGCATTCTGGGCACCATCGGCGGGCTGGTGCGGCCGCGGGAGGGCTTGGAGCTCGCCCTGGAGACTGCCCTGGGGGGACATCGCCATGACCTCGTGGTTGAGACGCGGGACNTNGCCNTGNGGTGCGTGCGATANCTGAAGGAGAAGGGCCTTGGTCGGGCCCGGTTCCTCCCCTTGGACCGCCTGCGTGTGCCTCGGATCTCGGCTCAAGCCAGGGATGCCCTGCGCCTTCCCGGCGTGGTGGGTTTGGCCATAGAGCTGTTCGAGTTCCCGTCCGAGGTCAAGGACGCGGTTTCCTATGTGCTTTCTGACACGGTGATCGCCGAATCCCTGGAGGCGGTCAGGGATCTCCAAGGGGTGCGGGTGGTGACCCTGGACGGGGACCTCCTGGAGAGGGGCGGAGCCATCGTGGGGGGAGCCCCCCGCGCAAGGCGGGGCCCGGACATTTCCGGCAAGCGGGCTCGTCTCGAGCGCCTGGAGGCCGAGCTCAGGAAAGTGCGGGCGGAGATGGAGGAGCTTTCTGGGGAGGTCACCCGTGCCGAGGCCAAGCTCCACCGGCGCTCCCAGGAGGTGGCCAAGGCCCGGGCCGATCGATCGGCGGCGGAGGAGCGGCTACAGGCGCTGCGGGAGCGTCGGAAGAAGACGTACCTCGCCCTGGAGCGAAAGCGGGCGGCCCTGTCCCGCTATGAGCGGGAGGCGGCGGAGATCTCGGGCGAGCTCTCGGCCCTGGGTGAGGTGGAGGAGCCCCCCGAAGGGGCTGTCCCCGGCACCCCCGAGGTGCTCCAGGCCCGTCTCAGGCAGGCTGAGCGGCGCCTGGCGGAGCTGGGGCCGGTGAACCTGCGCGCCATTGAGGAGTACGAGTCGTTCCTGGTGGAATTCCAGACGTTTAAGGAACGGGTGCGCACCCTGGAGCGAGAGAAAGAAGAGATCGAGCACTTCATCGGGGAGCTGGAGCAGAAGAAAAGGGAGAAGTTCTTTGCCACCATGGAGGCGGTCTCGGTCGAGCTCAACCGGCTGTTCCAGCGCCTGTTCGGCGGGGGTGAGGCGGGCCTCTCCTTGGCTGAGGAAGGGAACATAGATTCCGGGCTGCTCGTCTACGCCCGCCCTCCGGGGAAGGAGCCGCGGCTTCTTGACGCCCTTTCGGGCGGGGAGAAGACCCTGGTGGCGATCGCATTCGTGCTCGCCCTGGCCGCCGGCAGGCCCGCGCCCTTCTACCTCCTGGACGAGGTGGACGCGGCCCTCGACCGGGGCAACTCCGAGCGCCTGGCGCGCCTGCTCAAGGACTTCGCCAAGAGCGCCCAGGTCATCGTGATCTCCCACAACGAGGAGCTAGTGCGGCACGCCGATCGGGTGTACGGGGTCACCATGCGGGATGGGGCCTCGGACGTGGTGGCAATGGAGCTGGTGACGGATGGAAAAGGTTAGCTTCATCGATCCGCGGGACCTTGCCCGGGCCGACTGGGACTCGGTGTTCAGCTACCTGACCTGTGACATGGATCCCTGGGCGGTGGATCTGGTTGAGCTCGTGCGCCGCTTCCGTGAATACCTCAAGGGGCTCGAGGCGCTGGAGCTCGAGATCCCGGGGAGGATGCTCCACGCCGGGGCAGTGCTCCTCAGGATGAAGGCCGAATGGATCAGGGACCGGGATCGAGAGCCCCCCACGTTGGAGGAGGTGGTGGAGGAAGTGGCAGCCGAGGCCCCGGTGGCCGAGGACGTGTACATCGCCCCCGAGCTCAGGCTCCCGTTGCTGCGGCGCCCCAAGGCCAGGACGAGCATCGCCGAGCTCCGACGCGCCCTCCAAGCGGCCTTGGCCCAAGGGGCCAGGAGACGGAACGGACATCGGGACCTGGACTTGGACGCCATCGGGATGGATCTCGCGACGGAACCGTTCAGCCGGCGCACCCTGCGCCTTCTGAAGAAACTCCTTTCGCTTGTAAACGGGAACCGGGTGATCCCCTTTCGCAAGCTCCTCAAGCGACGGGATCCGGCGGAACAGGTGGCGCGGTTCATGGAGCTCCTGCACCTGGATGCCGAGGGGAAGGTGCGGGTTTTTCAGGAGGAGTTCTTAGGAGAGGTGCTGATCGAAGTCCCCCATGAAACCGAAGGCGCTGGTTGAGGCGGCGCTGTTCGTGGCTGACCGGCCCCTGTCCCTCAGGCGGCTGGCGCAGGTCCTGGGGCTCTCCGAGGAAGCAGTGGGGAGATTACTCCAAGTCCTGGCCGAGGAGCTCTCCGCGCCGGATCGGGGGCTGGAGCTTGTGCAAGAGGGGGGCGGGTACGTGTTACGGGTGAAGCCGGAGCTGGCGGAGACGGTTCGCCCCCTGGCCCCGGGACAGGACATCGCAGAGCCTGTGCTACGAACNTTGGCGGTGATCGCTTACCAAGGGCCGATNCTCCAGTCCGAGGTGGTGCGCCTCAGGGGCCAGCGGGCCTACTCCCACATCCGGGAGCTCATCGAACGGGGGTTCGTGCAAGCGGTAGAGGAAGGCCAGACCAAGCGCCTGTCGGTGACCAAGGACCTGCTCTCCTACTTCAACGTGAAGAGCGAGGAAGAGCTGCG
>MTNI01000052.1 GCA_002011415.1 Candidatus Acetothermia bacterium JdFR-47 | reverse complement strand
CGATATTTCACTCTAAGCCGATGCGGGGAAAAGGACAAACCCGATCCCGTGAGCCAGTGGTCGTCAGCTTGGCCTTGCAGGCAGAAGCTTGAACCGGATCCGGAGAAGGCCGTCCTCCTTCCGGCTGTAGCTTATGATTTTGAACCGCCCCAGCTCGGCCGTGTTTTCCACGTGTTCCCCTGCGCAGGGGGTGGCGTCGAAGTCCCCGATACGCACGATCCTGATCTCGGTCGCGCCCTCAGGCACCTTCCATAGATCGTACCCCTCCGCTTCCGAAAGCGGGATGACCTCGCTNGTCACCGAATGCCCTTTCTCGATCTCCGCGTTGACCAAGTCTTCAATCCTGCTGATGTCTTCTTCGGAAAGCTCCTTTGGAACATCGTAATCGCACTTACTCTTCTTCTCGCCNAAGTGCATCTCGAAGTTGCGCGTCGCGCCAAAGTGGTCCTTCATCACCCGGGTCAGGATGTGTTCCGCCGTGTGCATCTCCCTGAGCGACGCCATCTTCCTCCCTCCTTCCCCCTTGCGATCAAAACGNAGCCCTCAAGAAAGGAAGTCAGTGGCTTGGAGCAGGTCCACGGCTTTCGGACAATCGACTTCCTTGTACTTCCCCTCCCGATCGATAAGAACCGGAAGGACCCCAGCCGCACGAGCACCGAGCACGTCATGATCGTACCGGTCTCCAAAATGCGCGGCCTCGTCCGGCATCACCCCTGCCTTCCCCAGAGCGTATTCCCACATCACGGGGTCCAGCTTCCCCCGCGGGGCGTCTGCCAGCCAGGGATTGACGATGATGTCGAAGGATTGCGTGAGCCCGTGCTTTCTCAAGCTCGATTGGATGGTGTGCAACGGACGATGGGAGAGGATGCCCAAGATTAGCCCGCGGGCGGCAAGCCCCTCCAAAGCCGCCCTGGCCTCCGGATAGAGCAGCTCCCCCGCCTCCTCCGGCAGCCGCTCCCAGTAATCCTGGACCCGCTCGGCTAGGTTGTTTAGCTCATCTTCTTTGCGATCCAGTCCTCGGCAAATGAGGAGACGGCGATTGTGTTCCACGAAATTCTCGCGGGTCCAGCGGGTGAAATCGTGGGTAAAATGCCGCTGCCACCAGTCCTCTGTCTCCGCGAAGGCCCGCTCGATCCTCTCGAGCTTCACTTCGAGTCCCAACTTGTGGCAGATCCGCTGGAGGAAGTGGGCGGAGGTGAAATCAGGGGGGAGATGCACGAGCGTCCCGTCCATGTCGATGAAGACCGCCTTGACCCTACGGCCTCTCAAGCCACACCTCCCAGTGGCTGGAGTGGTAGCCGCCCTCGAATATCCGCTCCATGTGGTTGATCTCCCCAATGATGAAGTTCTGTAGCAATTCCTCCAGCTCCTCCCGGTCGCTGTAATGGTGTGGGACACCGGCGTCCCCTCCCGCGTCGGGAATGAAGGTATTGGGCTCGATCTCCCTGCCCTTGCCGTAGCGGAAGCTGTGCTTGGACTTGAGGGTGATGAGCGCAAGACCCCCGGGCCGGAGCACCCGATGGATCTCGCCCAAGGTCCGGCGCATGTCCTCCAGGGAGCCGTGGTGGACGACGAAGGTCGAGATCACGGCGTCGAAGAACGCGTCCGGGTAGGGGATCTGCGTCATGTCGGCCCGCACGAGCTCCGCCGCAAGCCCCTCCTCGGAAAGCCAATGCCGTGCATATTCGAGCCCGGTCCCGGAGATATCGGTCCCGTAGACCTCGAAGCCCTCCTTAGCAAGATAAACTAGGTGCCTCCCCGCCCCGCAACCGAGGTCCAGCACCCGCCGGGCGCCCTTTTCCTTAAGGAGCTGCGCGAATCGGACAACCCCGTGATAGGGCTCGCGCCAGCGGAACTCCTCCTGTTTAAACAACTCATCCCAAGTGGGCATTTCGGTTCCCTCACTTCCTGCCGCTCACGATCAGAGAAGGGTTCTCCTGGATCTCCCAACGCTTCACCCCGGCTCGCAGCTCGCGCAGTCTCCTCTTGTGCCTCACCCATATAAGGCGGAGGAGCTCCTCCGCCTCGGCACAGGCGGGGGAACCCTCTCTGAACCTGTCGGGGAACGCTTTGAGGAGCTTCAACACGAAATCCTCGATGGGCTTGGTGAACTCCTCGAGAAGCATCCTCTCCCTTTCCTCCCTAGGGTAGCGGGCATCATCGATGCAGAAGGGAGTATAGAACCCAGAGATGCGGATCTCCTTCAGACCAAGGCGGTCGAAGAGCTCCGGGACCCTCTCGATGGGAAGACCCCTGCCGACGTGGTGCTTCTCCTTGAGGGGCTCGATCGCCCTCTGGAGCTTACGGAAGAGTTCCTCGATCCTCCGGTCAAGAGAATCCTGCGGGGGCTTGAATTTGGGCTCCACTGCCAGGACCCCCATCACCGACACTGTGCCCCCTGGTTCGCAGACCCGGATCATCTCCCGGACAAGGGCTTCTGGGTCCGGCACGTGCTCGATGAGGGTGTAGCTCATCACGGCGTCAAAGGTCCCCTCGTCGAAGGGGAGCGCGAGGGCATCAGCGACGGCGTACTTTACATACCCGCTTATGCCCTCCTCCTCGGCCTTTCGGCGGGCGTAGTCGACGAAAACGCGGTCCTTGTCGACGCCCCAGATGAGTCCGGGTGGCTCGACGTACCGCGCCAGGTACCTTGTGAAGGTCCCGGGGCCGCACCCCACATCGAGCACCTTAGCGTGCCGGGAGAGCCCCAGGTACTCGAAGAAGGCTTCCTTGAGCTCGGGACGGAATCTCCGGCCCCGCGAGAGCTCCAGCACCGGGATCGACTGGATCCAGGTAGACCAGAAATCTTCCTCTAAGAACATCCTCTACCCCCTAAGGCCTCCGGGCTACGGCCAGGATGTGTTCGCCGACATCTAGGAGGCCGGGCCCCTGACACAGGCGCATCTCGACCTTGAGGAGGTTGTCCAAGCCACGGAGTCCTCAGAGAATGCCTCGATTTCATCTCCCAGGTGTGCTGAGACCGAAGGGATCGCCGCCAGCTCCAGGACCTCGAGGCCCTTGCGGGCGAGGAGGTCCCGGAGCTCCCCCGAGGTATAGAACTTGCAACGGAGGGGCGTGCGCCGCTCTTCCGGGACGTGGTCCCCCTGTGAGCCGCGCTCTATGAGCCCCCAGAGATCATAACCTTCGGGTTCCCGGAAGTAGTGGAGGGCTTTGAGCTTTACCGCCCAGCGTGCCCCACCGAAGTTGGACATCACCGAAAGGATCAAATGGCCTCCCCTTTTCGTGACCCGACGGAGCTCGTTCAGGGCTTCCCCTGCCTTCTCCAGCACATAGCTTAGCGGCCCCCCGAGGGCCAGGGTGAGGTCGAAGCTTTCATCGCCGAAGGGAAGGTCGCAGATATCCCCTTCCAGGAGCTCGACGCGTCTGACGATATCCCCTCCAGCTTCCCTCAGCCTCTCCTTGGCGATCCCAAGATGCACCGGTGAGATATCGAGGAGGACCACCTCGGCCCCGGCACGGGCAAGCTCGATGGCGAAACGGCCCGGGCCGCCGCCGGCATCGAGCACCCTCGCCCCTTGGGGGAGGTACTTCTTGACGAAGTGCCACTGGAGCGCGAACTGAAGCCTCCCGTAGGCAGTCCTCTCCAACCGCTCCCATTCCCTCATGCCGTAACGGTNGTAGAACTCGCGGATGTAGAGAGGATCGTATCTCATCCGAACCTTGTCTCCAGCCACCGAACGGCGAACTCCACGAGGTCGGTGGCATCGAAGAGATAGGACTCCGCCGCTCCCACCCTGCCAGTTCGGCCCCGGCCCGAGGCGAGGTACTCCTTGACGATGGTTTCGAAGTAATCTCCGCCCTCCCAGTCCACGATNCCCTTCCCGGTGTCGATGTCCTCGATCTCCACCCAGACCTTCTTCCCCTCCTGCAGGACAGGCACCGGTAGCGCACCGTTCGCTTGTTCGGCACTCGGGCGAGGCTCTCGGCATGGTGGAGGATCGTGAGGGCAGTCAGGGGCGCTCCCAGTAGGAGCACTTTTCCATCGGTCTCGCAAAGCTTGGCAAAGGGTGAGCCGGGGCCGTAGGGGTAGTGGAGGGGGTGGTCTGCGGTGATCCAGGTGGCCTTGGCCCCAACAGCGGTCACCGAGGCCTCGGGATGGTAGCTCCGATACGCGCCGGACCAGGTGCGCAGGTANTCAGTGAGGATGCTCCACTTCCGGTTTGCCCTGAACCTTTCAGGATCGAAGGGAGGACACTCCTCAAGGTAGGCCTCCTCTCGGCCCTCCTCCAGGGCGATGGTGAGGTAAGGGGCCTCCTCCCAACCCACGTACATCATGAGTGTCCCCTCGGGGCCCAGCACATCGAGGACCCCCTGGATAACCGCGTCAGGGCCGCCCNCCACCCAGCCGATCGCCCGCACCGAGGCGTGGAGCATGAGCACATCGCCTGGGCGGAGGCCAAGCTTCTACAAGTCCGCGACAAGCTTCCTCCGCGTGACCATCGGCCTCCACAAGAGTTCCCTACGGTCGATCATCTTTACCACCCTAATACTCTCCCCTGTGAAATTAAGTTTTAGTTATTTCTGGAGATGAAGCTCAGGGCTTGTTGTAGTCGCTGCGGAAAATCCTCGGGGAAATCGTGGGAAAGACCAAGGACGACTTCGAGCTCGCAGGATAGACCTGCCTTGCAGGCAAGGGTGCAGAACTCCTCGACTTGGGGACGGAAGTGGTCATGTTCTCCGATAAGGATCCAGCCTCGCAGCCCGCGCTCGGCGGCCCTTTCCGCGCGGGCGGCTAGCTCCTCAGGCTCCCGGATCGCCGGGACCACTGCGATAAACCCCCTCGCCAGTATCAGCTCCCCAGCCAGGGCGAGCTCAATGGCCAGCCTCCCGCCTTGCGATGCCCCCGCGATGACCACCCGGTCGGGATCAATCCCATACTCTCGCCGAAGCTTTTCCCAATGGAGGGCTATCTCCAGCGTCGCCAAGCCCTGATCGTTCCAGCCGTAGCCGTCCTCGCTCACCACCTGCGACGACTGGGGGACTGCCACCAGGAAGCCAGCCTCCCAGGCACCCTCCCAATAGGGAACGAATTCTTCCGCCGTACCACCAAACCAGTGAAGGGCGATGAGCAAGGGCATTTTTCCTGCGTTCTCTCTGGGCGGGAGCACGAGGAGTTCCGGTTTGGCCTTGGCTTGGGCAGCCTCCCAGCACTTCCTGCATGCTTCCACGATCCTGCGGAACTCCGGGCGGTCCTGGATGAGCGCAAGGTCCGGATCTCCAAGGAGCCAGCGCTCACCCCACCAGTGCCCTTTCTCAAGCGCCCCCTGCAGAGAGCACAACGCCTCTTCCACCTCCCCCAGAAGGCACTTGAGACAAGCAATCCAATAGCTAGTCTCGGCTTCCTTCTCCGGGAAGCGCCGGCGGGCCTCCTCGGCCACCGCCAAGGCCTCGCGGTAACGCCCCTCTCCATGTAGCTCGATGACCCGCCCCCGAACCCGCCAGAATTCCCGTCCCTTCATCTCTAGCCCCCAGGATAACCAACGCAGTGCCGCGCCTCGATGAGGAGGAAGTTGGGAATACGCAGGAGATCTTCCAGCTGCGGATAACGCGCGAGCGCCTCCCAAGAGGGGCGGGGTTCCTCCAGCCGGACGACGACCAGTCCCGCGTTGTGAAGGGCCCGGAAGTATGTGGTGAGCGTTCGGTGGAAGTTAATCATCTTCACGGGCAGGGTAACCTTTCCGCAACCCAGGGTGAAGATGAACTCCTTCGGTCCTTCGTCGAAGTAATCGTCGACCTTGTAGTAGAGCTTTCGGCCTTTCTCGTCCTTCTCCCAGCCGAGGTCATCCCGGAAGCGCGCAAAGCACGGGTGAGTGATGGAAAAGAGGAACCGCCCCCCCTTCTTGAGAACACGACGCACCTCGCGGAGAGCCCTGTCAAGGTCTGCGACATCCATGAGAGACATGAATGCGCACACGATGTCGAAGGAACCGTCCGCGAGCATCGAGAGCTGGGCCGCATCGGCCACGTGATACTCGATCCCGAGCGGCTCTTCCTTTTCTTTCTCCCGGGCGAGTCTGATCATCTCCTTTGAGGCGTCGATCCCGACTACTTTTGCTCCCCCGCCTTGCCAGGATCCGCGCGTTTGTGCCCTCGCCGCAGCCAAGGTCCAGGATGCACTTCCCCGCCACGGGCCCGAGCATCGTGAGCATCGCAGGGGCCGTCACTGCCTCGCGGTTGATGTCGCCGCCTTTGCGCACGGTCTCCGCCCAGACCCGCGCCGCGGCATCCCACCTCCTCACGATCTCCTCGTTGGTCAAATGCTCATCCTTCATCGCTCCAACCGTACCCCCTCTCAGGGCAGCTTCCAGAGACGGTGGGTCGATGTCATCCGAGGTCGGTCACAGGCGGCTCAAGTCAGCGATTTCCACAACTTGCGGCTTATCGTCCTATAACCGAGTTTCTCATAGAAAGCGATCGCCCCTTCGTTGAACTCCCAGACGTTGAGCTCGATTTGGCTTGCCCCTCTATCCAAGGCCCAACGCTCGGCCCTCTCCACGAGCGCCCGCCCCACCCCAGAGCGGCGGAATTCTCCCTTTACCACCAAATCGCTGATCGAAGCATACTGCCGGGGCACCAAAATGGGGATGTGAGGTACCTCTCGAATGCGGACGTGGACGAGGCCGATGATCCGGCCGTTGTGTTCGGCAACGAACAAGGCGGCATTTTCGTCCGCGATGATGTCAAGGATGAACTCCTCCGGCCGAGCACGCTCGGCCGTTTTGCGGAAGATATGGGGCAGAGCCTCCCGATGCAGGGCGTCCCCTTCCGCGAAGACCTCGCACAACGCCCTATAGTCCTTTTGAGTGGCCTCCCGAATGGAGAAGTTCATCCTCTCCCTCCTCCAGTTAATGGGATGAAATCCCGTTCACTGCTAGCAGAGGGGCGCCGTGGTCACGCCCCGTTNTAAGCTGCGGCGTGTTCGAAGATTTTGTAGTGCCCGGTTTCAGGATCGAGNAACCGGACTTCATAGACAACCCTGCCCAAAGCCCTCTCGAACCTGCCACCCGCGAACACCGCACACGCCGGCTCGTCGATGCCCCACCCGGTTCTCACGCCCGCCCTGGCCATTGCCTCCAGTAAAGCCGGGAGGGCCTTCCGCTCGCTGAAGTGCACCTCTACGACGAACCCTCTCGCCAGGCCCAGACCGGCCACGACCTCGGGGATAGCTTCCCCGGTCTCCTCGGCGGGAAGCACGCAGATCTCGGGAGCAATGAGGGCCCCGGCCGACATCCCCGCAATGGGAACACCTTTCTCGTAACGCTCGCGGATCACGCTGCGGATCGGTTCCGTGGCGTAGAGGCGATGATAGGTCGGCGTATGTCCTCCTCCGATGAAGATGCCAGTCGCCCAGTGGAGCGTTGCAATCGCCCTTTCCAAATTCAGGCTTCCGTCCTCATCCGGAACAATCACCCCGAAGTCCGCTATGCCCAAGCGTAGCCAGGGCTCGACGTAGCGAGGCACGT